>JAEMRG010000329.1 GCA_016463455.1 Rhodoferax sp. | reverse complement strand
TTGGGTGTTGTCATAGCAAATTTCCGTTCTATTGTTCAAACATCAGTTGGCGATAAAGCCGGCTTCTTTCATGAGCTCGCGGTGCAGTTGCTCGTTCTTGCCCAGCCAATTGAAGTAGTCCTGGCCGGTTAGGGCTGTTTGCTTGAAAGCGCCTTTTTCCATAAAGTCTTTCCATTCGGGCAGTGCACGCACTTTCGCGAACAAGTCTAGGTAGTACTTCACCTGGTCATCCGATACACCCGGTGGCATGAAGATGCCGCGCAGCATCAGGTATTCCAAGGGCAAACCGGCCGAGGTGCAGGTCGGGATGTCGTTCCAGGACTGGGTCGTCGTCAGTTTCACTTTGTAGGGCAGCGCTTCTTTGTCCATCACGCACAAAGGGCGCAGTGCGCCCGAACGCCAGTGCGATTCGGCCTCGATGGGGTTGTTCACCGTGGAGTCAATGTGTTTGCCCACCAACTGCACCGCCACATCGCCGCCGCCTTTGAGGGGGATGAAAATCATCTTCTTGCCCATGGACTTTTCCATTAGCACGGTGATGATCTGGTCTTCCTGCTTGGAACCAGTTCCACCCATCTTGAACGACTTATCGGGCTGGCCTTTGAGTGCAGTCACAAAGTCCTTGGTGGTTTTGTACGGTGCCTCTGCGTTCACCCACAGCACAAAATTGTCCAGGGCCAGCATTTGCACCGGCGTCAGGTCGCGCCAGTTGAAGGGTACCCCGGTAGCCAGTGGCGTGGTGAACAGGTTGGACAAGGTAATGACAATTTTGTGCGCATTGCCTTTGTCACCCTTCACATCTAAAAAGCCTTCAGCGCCCGCGCCGCCGGACTTGTTGACCACAATGATGGGCTGCGGGCTGAGCTTGTTTTTGGCCACCACGCCTTGGATAAAGCGCGCCATCTGGTCAGCGCCACCACCGGTGCCTGCGGGCACGACAAATTCGATGGGTTTCGTCGGCTCCCACGCCTGGGCGGGTGCCAAAAAACTGGCCAGGGCCAGCACTACTGCGCTTTGGGTCGCGCCTATCAAGGTCTTCAGTTTCATAGTGTCTCCTCGTGTAATGAAAAAAACTTTCTCTTGTTTCGAGCACCTGCGTGCCCAATACCGCATGGATAACGAATTGTCAGCCCAGACGGGCTCCGGCAATTAAACCTTGGGCGCGTGCATAGTCGCCCGCCCCCATTTTCTTGCCATCGTCGGCGCGCAATTTCAGCACCTCGATCTGCCCGCTTTGGGTACTCACCCAGATAGAGCTTTCCGTCACTGCGCTTATTTCTCCGGGTTTACCTTTGCTGTCGCCATATCGCCCGATGCGGTGCTTGCGGCAGTCAAATATAAACACTTTTTTCCCATCGGCCAGCGTCCAGGCTCCCGGCGCCGGGTTGCAGGCGCGTATCAGGTCATAGACCACATCGATATGGTTGTGCCAGTGAATTTGCGACTCGGCGGCTAAAAACCAGCCCTCATAACTGGATTGCGATTCATCTTGCGCATTTTCCTGGTGCGTACCGGCCACTACCGCGTCCGCCGCTTCCAGCAGCGCGCTCACGCCCAGCGGGAACAGCTTGTTGAAATACAGCTCGCCCAAAGTCTCGTCTGGGCCAATGGCGCAGCGCTTTTGCAAAATCACCAGGCCCTCGTCCAGGCCGTCGCTGGGCCGAAAGATGGTGAGGCCGGTTTCCTTTTCGCCGCGCGATATGGCCCAGCCGATGGCCGAAGGCCCGCGGTACTTGGGTAGCAGCGAAGGGTGGTATTGGATGGTGCCGTGCTTGGGGACGTTTAGCAGCGACTGCGGCGCAAACTGCAGCACATAGGCCATCACGCCCAGGTCTGGCGCCAGCGCCTGCATGGCTTGGTGCGCCTCATCGCCGGTCAGCGTGTCCAGCTGAAACACCTGCAAGCCGCGCGCTTGCGCTTCCACGCGCAAGGCATCGGGCTTGGTGCCGGGTTTTTCCGGGCGACAAAACACGCCCACCACCTCGTCGCCACGCGCCAAAAACGCCTCTAAGGCGGCTTTGCCGAAATCCTGTTGCCCGATCAGCACGATTTTCATGACTTCCAACCTCATAGTGGCGCCGCCGGGCCGCGTAGCTTTTCTTAAATGACTTTGGCTTCCCGCAGCGCGCCGATGTCGCTAGCCGAGTAACCCAGTTGTCCCAGCACTTCGTCGGTGTGCTCGCCCAAAAGCGGCGAGCGCGTCACTTCGGTAATGCTGTCGGACATCTTGATCGGGTTGCCCACGGTGAGGTACTTGCCGCGCTCGGGGTGGTCCACTTCCACCACGGTGCCCGTGGCGCGTAGCGAAGGCTCTTCGGCGATTTCTTTCATCGACAAAATCGGCCCGCAGGGAATGTCAAACTGGTTCAGTATGTCCATGGCCTCGAACTTGGTCTGGGTCATCGTCCATTCTTCAATGCGCGCAAAAATCTTCTTTAAATGCGGCAGGCGTTT
>JAEMRG010000328.1 GCA_016463455.1 Rhodoferax sp. | reverse complement strand
CTGCACTCGATTGCGCTTGGGCTGCGAGCCACTCAGCCCGAGTTGCAAGCGCATCGGCGGGGGCGAGATCACCCGCACTTACGCGCCTTTCTACATCCTGCGTCAATTGGGCGAGGTCTTGAACCTGCTGTTCAAGCTGGTACAGGTCGGCCTCGGCCAGATGCAGGGCGCCCAACGCTTCGCGCAGCCGCCCGGCCAAGCGCAGGCGCTCGGCCTGCTCAGTGGCCTGAACCCAAGCCGACTGAGATTGCGCTGCCTGCCCCTCAGTTTTACGCTGTCCAGGCCACCAAAGGGGAAGGGCCAATTCAAGCTCGGTCTCACGGCTTCCGGCAGGCGCACCTACGCTCCCCTCGCGTTGGCCCAAGCTCAAGGCAGGTGCTGCAGATAACCAGCTTTGAGTAACTGCCTGTTCCGCCTGAGCGCGGGCAGAGCGACCGCGTGATTCGGATAGCTCTAATGAGCGTTGCCAAGCAGCCTCAAGCGCTTGCTTAAGCGTATGCGTGCCCGCCGAGGTATGGGATGCAACTCGCGTACTTTCTTGCGCCTGCCCGAACCTTGGAGAAGCAAGAGCCATGGACAGCAGCGCGCAAGGCACCAAAGCGTACGCCGACGGCCATGGCCCATGCCATGTCAATATTTTCATAGTGTTGATCGCTCATTTGCGCCCAACCACACGCGCCAAAGACAGACGCAGCGAAAGGGGCGGAACCAAAAAACGCACTGCGCAAGTTCAAGCGCAGGCACGGCCGAAAGTCAGGCGCTTGGTTTCGGGGGCCGATCGAGTCCGTCGGGCAGCAGCTGGCCCCTGGAGAAGAAACGCTCTACTGAGAGGTAGTAAGTGCCAGGCAGCAAAGGTAAAGAACACTGCGGGCTAGGCAAGGCCGAAGAAAACTGGCTGGCTTCGGACAGGCCGTGCACGGTTGATGCTGTGGAGTTGTCCTCATGAAAGTCATCCGCATGATCATCATGGTGATGGGCAACACCCTGGAAGTGAAGCAATTCGTGTTGCTCTTGCTCTTCATGCGCCACAAGCGCACCAAAGCCTGCAAAGGCCAGCGACTGCCAGCCCATGCAAAAAATTAGAAACACTGTGACCAATTGCTTCGGCATGAGTTGGATGTTACCAGTGACCAGCAATGCGTACGGGTTCTGTCAGCGCAATACGCCTTGCGAGGAGTCAGGGCAATTCCTTTCAACCGCAGTGCACGCTCTGTCGTGGACTCAAAAAGATCACGGAGTTGCCATGCGCGCATGAGCGCAAGTCATCTGACAGCTCGGGCCGCAGCAAGTGCCGCGCCACTAGCCTTGCCTGCGACGATATCGTTTCTCAGCGCTTGGAGTTGGATGGCCTGCTGGCGCTCGGTGTCCTCGAGCAAACGCAGCCCAGCGCGGACGACTTCGCTGACGTTGTTGTAGCGGCCGCTTTCGACTTGCTCGCGGATGAAGGTCTCGAAATGGGGGCTCAGGGCAACGCTGGTGGGCATAACGCTCTCCTAACAATTAACAACTATTATTACTTACCAACCGGCACGCATTGCCAAGATTGGCCGGATACCAGCAGAAAAGATGCCTCAGCCGCGCGTTGACGTGCTGAATTTGACCTGAAAAAATCCAATCCCCCTATCTAACCATAACAAATAGACCTTCGAATATGCTCCGCTTGCTCTTTCGACATCCTTTGCAAGGATAAGTTTGGCATTTCCACCCATTTTGGTTAAGCGCTCAAAACGAGGAACTATCAGTCCATGCTGATGAAAGCAAATGCCGCAGCCCGGCACACTGACAATACAAACGCAGATGTCCCTATTGCGCTGGTAATCGGCAGCGGTTTTGGTGGTTTAGCCGCCGCCGTTCGGCTGGCCGCAAAGGGCTGGCGGGTTCAGGTGCTTGAAAAACTGGATGTGCCCGGCGGGCGCGCACGGGTGCACCGCGTAGACGGCTACACCTTTGATGCAGGTCCAACCATCATCACTGTGCCATTTTTATTGGAAGAGTTGTGGGCTCTGGCCGGACGAAAGTTGACTGACGACGTAGATCTACGTCTCATAGATCCCTTTTACCGGGTCCGCTTCGCAGATGGGGACCACTTCGATTACAGCGGTGACCCCGAGCGCATGCGCTCCGAGGTGCTACGGATCGATCCAAGGGCGGGACCTGGTTACACCGCTTTCATGGAGGAGGCAGACACTTGTTACAAATTGGGCTTTGAATCCCTCGGGTGCCATGCTTTCGATAGCGCAGGCGACTTGCTCAAAGCAATTCCCTCGATGGCCCGCATGAAAGGTTGGCGCAGCTTGCATGCCATGGTTGCCAGCCATCTAAAGCACCCCAAACTGCGCCAGGCGATGAGTCTGCAGTCGCTTTTAATTGGCGGCAATCCTTTTTCTGTGACCTGCGTGTACTCGCTCATCAACGCTTTGGAACGGCGTTATGGTGTGCACTGGGCTATGGGCGGCACGG
>JAEMRG010000327.1 GCA_016463455.1 Rhodoferax sp. | reverse complement strand
TGCAGCGCCAGGTCATGGGTGCTGCCATCGGCCGTGCTGCGCAAGCGGATGCCGGTGACGCCGGAGGCATCGCCCAGCACTTCGTCCAGCGTTTGGAAGGTCTTAAGTTCGATTTTGCCGGCGGCTACTTTTTCCATCAGCTTGTCCACCAAAATCGGCTCGGCTTTGAATTTATCGCGACGGTGTACCAGATACACCTTGCTGGCGATATTGGAGAGGTACAGCGCCTCTTCCACTGCGGTGTTGCCACCGCCGACCACGCAGCACAACTGGTCGCGGTAGAAAAAGCCGTCGCAGGTGGCGCAACCGGAAACGCCACGGCCCATAAACGCGGTTTCCGAAGGCAGGCCCAGGTATTTGGCCGAGGCGCCGGTGGCGACGATGAGCGCGTCGCAGGTATAGCTTTTGTCATCGCCTTGGAGCGTGAAGGGGCGCTGGCTCAGGTCCACGCTGCTGATATGGTCAAAAATCACTTGGGTTTTAAAGCGCTCTGCGTGCTCCAAAAAGCGCTGCATCAGTTCCGGGCCTTGGACGCCCTGGGCGTCTGCGGGCCAGTTGTCCACGTCGGTAGTGGTCATCAGTTGGCCGCCTTGGGCCATGCCGGTGATCAGCACTGGGTTGAGGTTGGCGCGGGCCGCATAGACGGCGGCGGTGTAGCCGGCGGGGCCGGAGCCCAAAATAAGGACGCGGGCGTGTGGGGCAGAGGTCATAGAGGTGGCGGCGTAGTGCGGTCGTAGTGGGAAAGAGGAAACAAGTAGCCGGGCCGGCGCCTGGAGAGACTTGTAAAAAGCGGGCGCGGCAAGCCGCGGGAGCCGTTATTTTACGAAGGCGGGCGCGGCGCCCCGCTTGCCAGTGTGGGTTAAGCTTGCACCTTGCAGCGCCCGCCCTGCGGAAAAGGCTATTTCACAGAACCTATGACATATTCACTGCATACGCTCCACGCGGACACGCTTGACGAAATCCCCGAGCCCTCCGGATGGGTCCGTTTTGTCAGTGAAATTGCCTTTTTTTTCGGTTTTTTTGTGCTGGCCTTCTTGCTACTCGCTTTTGCCAGCTATGCGCCCCAGGATGCGGCCTGGACCACCTCGGGCGCAGGTGGCGCGGTCCTGAACCGGGCCGGCCACCTGGGTGCCTTGCTAGCCGATATGGGGTATTTTTTGCTGGGCTACTCGGTCTGGTGGTGTCTGGCGCTGGCGAGTTTGGCCTGGGCTCGCCTGGCGATGCGGCGTTTGAAGGGGCAGGATGGCGCTTTGCCCTACGCCAAGTTGGACGCGCGCAGCCCCTTGTGGCAACGCCATCCGCAGGTAGTCTTGTGGGTCGGCCTGGCCTTGCTGCTGGTTGCGAGCACGGTTTTGGAATACACCCGCTTGTACCGCCTGGAGGCGTATCTGCCGGGGTACAGCGGAGGCGTTTTGGGTTTTCTCTTGGGTACCCAAGCGGTCGGTGCGCTAGGCTTTGTGGGTTCGGGCCTGCTGGCCATAGGCGCGGGCCTGCTGGGTTGTTCCTGGGCTTTCCGGTTTTCCTGGTTGCACAGCGCAGAGGCTATAGGTAGCTGGCTGGACGCGCGCTGGGAGTCTTTCCATGACCGACGTGCTTTGGCGCAGGACCTGGAAATGGGCCAGCAGGCTTTGCGCGAGCGGGAGGTGTCTTTGCATCCCGAGGGGTCGCCCATGGACGCCGCACCGGACATCGCGCCCCTGATGGCACCCACGGTATTTGCCGAGCCCCGCGCACCGGTAGAGACGCAACGCATGGTGGAAGTGCCCAAGAGCACGCGGGTGGCCAAAGAGCGGCAAAAGCCTTTGTTTGCCGACATGCCCGATAGCAAGCTGCCGCAGGTGGCCTTGCTCGATGAGGCTTTGCTGCGCCAGGAAACCGTGTCCAACGAAACCTTGGAAATGACCAGCCGCATGATTGAGAAAAAGCTCAAGGACTTTGGTGTGGAAGTGCGCGTGGTGCTGGCCCAGCCTGGGCCGGTGATTACGCGCTATGAAATCGAGCCGGCTACCGGCGTGAAGGGTTCGCAAATTGTGGGTCTGGCCAAAGACCTGGCGCGCAGTCTGAGCCTGGTTTCCATCCGAGTGGTGGAAACCATTCCCGGCAAAAACTATATGGCCCTGGAGTTACCCAACGCCAAACGCCAATCCATCCGTCTGTCCGAAATTTTGGGCTCGCAGGTTTATAACGAAGGCAAGTCCATGCTGACCATGGGCCTGGGCAAAGATATTGTGGGCAACCCCATCGTCGCCGACCTGGCCAAGATGCCGCATGTGCTGGTGGCTGGCACCACCGGTTCGGGCAAGTCAGTCGGTATCAATGCCATGATTTTGAGCCTCTTGTACAAGGCCGAAGCGCGCGACGTGCGCCTGCTCATGATAGACCCCAAGATGCTCGAAATGTCGGTCTATGAAGGCATTCCGCATCTGCTCGCGCCCGTGGTCACCGATATGCGCCAGGCCGCGCACGGCCTGAACTGGTGCGTGGGCG
>JAEMRG010000326.1 GCA_016463455.1 Rhodoferax sp. | reverse complement strand
GCCTTGGTGTACGGTAAATTGTTGCATCGCCTAGCTTCCTTCAAAGGTATTTACGCACGTCCACAAAGTGGCCGTGGATGGCCGCCGCCGCCGCCATCGCCGGGCTGACCAGATGGGTACGACCACCGGCGCCCTGGCGGCCTTCGAAGTTGCGGTTGCTGGTGGAGGCACAGCGTTCTCCGGGCTCGAGTCGGTCGGCGTTCATGGCCAGGCACATGGAGCAGCCAGGCTCGCGCCACTCAAAACCTGCCGCCTGAAAGATTTCATGCAAGCCTTCGCGCTCGGCCTGTTCTTTGACCAAGCCCGAGCCGGGGACCACCATTGCCAACTTAATATTTTTGGCCACTTTTTGGCCTATGCGTTTCACCACCGCTGCCGCTTCGCGCATATCTTCAATCCGGCTGTTGGTACAGGAGCCGATGAACACTTTGTCGACAAATAAATCATTCAAGGCTTTGCCTGGCTGCAGCCCCATATAGACCAATGCACGCTCGATAGCGTCGCGCTTGCTAGGGTCTTTTTCTTTGTCCGGATCGGGCACCGAGCCGTTGATATCCAGCACCATTTCGGGCGAGGTTCCCCAGGTCACTTGCGGCAGTATGTCGGCGGCCTGCAGTTCTAGCACGGCGTCAAAGTGCGCGTCAGCGTCGGACTGCAGCGTTTTCCAGTAGGCCACGGCCTGGTCCCATTCCGCGCCACCCGAAAACTGGGCAGTTTTCGGGTCCGTTCCAGGCGCCAGCGGGCGCCCCTTGACGTACTCAATAGTTTTTTCGTCCACCGCCACCAAACCGGCGCGTGCACCGGCTTCGATTGCCATATTGCACAAGGTCATGCGGCCCTCCATGCTCAGCGCGCGGATGGCGCTGCCTGCAAACTCGATGGTGTAGCCGGTGCCGCCCGCTGTACCTATGCGTCCGATGATGGCCAGAACAATGTCCTTACCGGTCACACCCTTGGGTACTGTGCCCTCTACCTTGATAAGCATGTTCTTCGCTTTTTTAGCCAACAGGGTTTGCGTCGCCATGACATGCTCAACTTCCGAGGTGCCTATGCCGTGCGCCAGCGCGCCGAAGGCGCCGTGGGTAGAGGTATGGCTATCGCCGCACACGACCGTCATGCCAGGCAGCGTCGCGCCCGATTCTGGGCCAATCACATGCACGATGCCTTGGCGCTTGGACAGAAAGGGAAAGAACGCTGCCGCACCTGATTCTTTGATATTGGAATCGAGCGTGGTGATTTGCTCTCGGCTGATCGGGTCGGTGATGCCGTCATAGCCAAGCTCCCATCCGGTAGTGGGGGTGTTGTGGTCGGCCGTCGCGACGATGGAACTGACGCGCCAGACTTTGCGTCCGGCTTGGCGCAGGCCTTCAAATGCCTGGGGGCTGGTGACTTCGTGCACCAGATGGCGGTCGATATAGAGGATGGCAGTGCCGTCTTCTTCGGTATGAACCACGTGTTCATCCCAGATTTTGTCGTAGAGGGTGCGTCCCATGGGGCTTTTTCCTTGTTGGCGGTGGGGCATTTTATGCCGCCGTGCCCTGCGCCCAAGCCGGTGTGATGATTTAGGGCGGCACAAAAAGTTTGCCCCGCACAAGCGGGGCAAACAGCGGGAGTATTTAGGCGCTTAGCGCTTGCTAATGTCCAGAACCGCGCGGGGCAATGAGCCAGTGAACAATTGACGCGGACGACCGATTTTGTATTCCGGGTCGCCGATCATTTCATTGAGCTGGGCAATCCATCCAACGGTGCGGGCCAGGGCAAAAATGCCGGTGAACAACTTGACCGGTATGCCGATGGCACGCTGCACAATGCCAGAATAAAAATCTACATTGGGGTAGAGCTTGCGCGATACAAAGTACTCGTCTTCCAGCGCAATTTTTTCCAGTGCCTTGGCTAGTTGGAATAATGGGTCGTTTTCCAAGCCCAGCGCCGCCAGCACTTCATTGCAGGTCTCTTGCATCAGCTTGGCGCGCGGGTCGTAGTTTTTATAGACGCGGTGACCAAAGCCCATCAGCTTGACGCCAGAGTTTTTGTCTTTGACTTTTTCCATGAACTCGCCAACCTTGGATACGCCGCCTGAGGCATGGATCTCTTCCAGCATATTCAAGCAGGCCTCGTTGGCGCCGCCATGTGCGGGGCCCCAGAGGCAGGCTACACCTGCTGCAATCGCCGCAAATGGGTTGGTGCCGGATGAGCCGCACAAACGAACTGTCGAGGTAGATGCGTTTTGTTCGTGGTCGGCGTGCAAGATAAAGATGCGGTCTAAAGCACGTTCGATGACCGGGTTGACGACATAGGGTTCGCAGGGTGTGGCAAACATCATGTGCAAAAAGTTGCCTGCATAGCTCAGGTCGTTTTTGGGGTACATGAAAGGCTGGCCGATGCTGTATTTGTAGGCCATGGCTACCAGCGTGGGCAGTTTGGCGATCAGGCGAATAGCCGAAATATCGCGATGGCCCGGGTTGTTGATATCGGTGCTGTCATGGTAGAAGGCGGA
>JAEMRG010000325.1 GCA_016463455.1 Rhodoferax sp. | reverse complement strand
CATGTTCCAATAGCAGGATGTTCTTATCACCGCGATGTAATGAATCCTGACGCCCAATCGCTGTGGCGTCTTCCTCAATGGGCTTTTGCAGTGTTGCTGGCGGTGCTGGGCATGTTGGGGCCGTTTTCCATCGATACCTATCTGCCGGCTTTTGCTGACATCTCTGCGTCGCTGGGCACCACGCCTTTGCATATGCAGCAGACTTTGTCGGCGTACTTGTTCGGTTTTGCTTTTATGTCGCTGTTTCACGGCGCGATTTCCGATAGCTTTGGCCGCCGGCCGGTGGTGCTCTGGGGCTTGGCGGTGTTCACCGTGGCCTCGCTCGGTTGCGCGCTGTCGCAAAGCATTGGGCAGCTGATTTTTTTCCGTGCGCTGCAAGGTTTTTCCACCGGCGCGGGTATTGTGGTGGCGCGCGCGGTAGTGCGCGATATGTACCCCCCCTCACAAGCGCAAAAAGTGATGAGCCAGATCACGATTTATTTCGGCATTGCCCCGGCGATTGCGCCGCTGATCGGCGGCCAGTTGTTGCTGTGGGGTAGTTGGCACTTGATATTCTGGTTCCTCACCGCGATCGGAGTGGTGTTGTGGATCGCCAATTACCGGCTCTTGCCCGAGACGCTGCACATCAGTTTGCGCCAGCCTTTTCAAGTACGGCACTTGATGGCTGGTTACTGGCAATTGGGCTCGGACCCGCGCTTTGTGTTGCTTGCATTGGCAAGCGGCATTCCGTTTAACGGCATGTTTTTGTATGTGCTCAGTGCGCCGGTTTTTTTGGGCGAGGTGCTGCATTTGCAGCCGCAGCATTTCTTCTGGTTTTTTCTGTTCACCATCGGCGGCATCATGGCCGGAGCTTGGGTTAGCGGGCGCGTGGCCGGGCGCATCACGCCCAAGCGGCAGATCCGCAATGGCTTTGTGATCATGCTGTGCATCGGAGTGGTCAATTTGGTCGCTAATGTGTTGTTCACCGCCCATGTCAGCTGGGCCTTGCTTCCGCTGGGCATTTTTGCCTTTGGCTGGGCCATGATGGTGCCGGTGGTCACGCTGCTGGTGCTGGACTTGTACCCCGAGCGGCGCGGCATGGCCTCCTCGCTGCAAAGCTTTATCGCCTCGCTGGCCAATGCCATCGTCGCCGGTGCCATCTCACCTTTGGTGATGCATTCGGCGGTCGCGCTGGCTGCGACGTCGATTTGCATGATGGGCATTGGCCTGGTGGCCTGGATGTATATGCGCAAGCGCTGGCCGGCGATCGGCAACGAGGTCTACAAGGCTTGACGCGGGCGCTGCCTACACCCCGGCGATCACCACATCCATGGCCGCAATCAGTATGCTGGCTTGCGGGGCCACATTAGCCACCACTTGGCGCAGGCTGCGTGTCGGTAAGGGCGCCGCATAGTGCGCCAATGCACGCAGTTGCTGGCCCTTGATCGTGATGCTGGGGCACAGCTTTTCCGGCGCTTTGTCGGTAAAGGTAACTGAGGCTAAGGGAATCGTCATGCGCGTGGCCAGGGCGTCGAGCAAATCGCTTTGCACCACCACGACATAGGGAATGCCTTGTGCAGCGCTGTGGCTGGGGTTAGCGTAAACGTCAAACTGCGCCATGGCGGTTTACCAGGGGCGTAAGTCGGCACCCGGAATGCCTTGGTTTTCGACCCATGTGTTTTGCGCTGCAATCCAGTCGCCGAATTCGGATTCGAATGCTTTCTTGCGCGCCGCTGGGCTGGCCTTGTTTTGGTTGGCTTGCAAAGCGTGGTATTGCTCGGCTGACAGGATGACGGTGTCAACTTGGCCCGATTTTTCGACAAACACGGGCTCACGCTTGGCCAGGGCACAAATGCTGCCAAAACGGTTTTTGGCTTCGGTGGCGGTGATGTGCATAAGGTCTCTCTAAGAATATTGGCTATTTTAGCTAAAGACTTTGGCACGCTTCGACGATAGCGCAGGGCACTATTGCAAGCTGCCATATACTGTATTTATTTACAGTATATTTAACCCATGTCCGCCTTGCCTGTCCCAAGCCAAAGCCTGTCCGAGCGCGCTGCGCCGGGCGTGCTGCGCGCCGACGTCTGGCGAGCCGATGCCTTGGCCGCACCGCGTGCGCAGACCCTGTCCAGTGGCGATGCGGCGCTGGACGCCCAATTGCCCGGCGGCGGTTGGCCGGTGGGCGCGCTGACCGAATTGCTGCAAGCGCCGGGGATGCATAACGAGTGGCGCTTGCTGCTGCCCGCGCTGGCTTCGAGTGGCAGCGGGCCGGTGGTGCTGGTGGCGCCGCCCTATCTGCCGTTTGCGCCCGCCTTGCAGGCCCAGGGTTTGCAGGCGCAGCGCCTGCTCTGGCTGGGTGGAGCAGACGGCCAGGACACTGCCGCCCTGTGGCTGAGCGAGCAGGCGCTGCGTTGCGCTGCGGTGGACGCGGTGCTGGCCTGGCTGCCGCAGGTGCGCCCCGAACAATTGCGCCGTTTGCAGTGGGCTGCGGCTGAACACCACAAACTGCTTTTCGTGCT
>JAEMRG010000324.1 GCA_016463455.1 Rhodoferax sp. | reverse complement strand
TCCAGCGCATGGATGAGTAGGCCGCGCGCCAGTTCGGGGTGTGTGGCCAAAGCGCCTTCGAGCGCGGGGATGTCAAACGAGGTGAGCAGGGGCTGCACCGCCACACCCTGCCACAGCCGCGCTACATGCTGCGCCACCACCTCACCCGTATGGCGTTCGGTGCCTACAGTGGGTTTGATCTCGATATTGAGTAAATAGCCGTTGGCAATGCAAAAACCGGCTATCGCCTCTAGCGTGGGTAGCGGCTCGCCTGCGTAGGCGGCGCTATGCCAGCCCCCGGCGTCAAGTTGCGACAGGGTGTGCCAGCTTTGGTGACCGGCCACGGGGTCGGCGCCAGCGGGCAGGGCGCTGGCGCTGGTGGTGCGGGTCAGCGTGTCGTCGTGCAGCAAAAATGGCACACCGTCGCCGCTGAGTTTGACGTCGCACTCAAACATGCGGTAGCCCCAACTGGCCCCCAGGCGGAAGGCGGCCAGGGTGTTTTCTGGCGCCAAGGTGCCCGCCCCCCGGTGGGCAATCCAGCGCGGGTAGGGCCAATCGGCTAATGCACTTTTTTCGCTCATAAGCGGCACTGTAACTGGCGCAGCGCAGGGCGAATGTGCGCCAGCAGCCGCGTCTATGCTGCACTGCGGTAATATGGAAAACCACAATCGGCCCGCGCCCTTCCCAAGGCGTATGACACCCCATCCGCCAAGTCCTGATGAACGCCCCCACCTCCTTGTCGCACCTGTTGCCCGCAGCGGCCCCGTCCCACACCGAGCGCATCCGCGAGATTCCTTACAACTACACCTCGTTTTCGGACCGGGAAATTGTCATTCGCCTGCTCGGGGTTGCGGCCTGGGACACTTTGTTGCTGCTGCGCGAGGAGCGCAACACCGGACGCTCGGCGCGCATGTTGTACGAGGTGCTGGGCGATATTTGGGTGGTGCAGCGCAACCCCTACTTACAAGACGATTTGCTGGACAACCCCAAGCGCCGCCGCATGCTGGTCGATGCGCTGCGCCACCGCTTGGGTGAGATTCACAAGCGCCGTACACCGCAAGGCGCGGGCGGGCACGACACCTTGGTGGGCACCTTGCTGGATGCGGCCCAGGTGGCGGTCGATGCTTTTGATGCTGCTTTTGTGGAAGTAGCCGCCTTGCGCCGCAAAACGCAGCGGGTGTTGGGGCGGCTGACGGCGCGCGATAACATCAAGTTTGATGGCCTGAGCCGGGTGTCGCATGTCACCGATGCCACCGACTGGCGTGTCGAATACCCTTTTGTGGTGCTCACGCCCGACAGCGAAGAAGAAATGGCGCGGCTGGTCAAAGGCTGTATCGATCTGGAGTTGACCATCATTCCCCGCGGCGGCGGCACCGGCTACACCGGCGGCGCGGTGCCGCTGACCTGGAAGAGTGTGGTCATCAACACCGAAAAGCTCGAAACCTTGGGTCCGGTGCAGATGCGGACCTTGCCCGGTATGGACCGCGAAGTGGCCACTATCTGGACAGAGGCTGGCGTAGTCACGCAGCGCGTGGCCGATGCGGCTGAGCGCGCCGGCTTTGTGTTTGCCGTGGACCCGACCTCGGCCGAGGCCTCGTGCATAGGCGGCAATATCGCCATGAATGCGGGGGGTAAAAAAGCCGTGCTCTGGGGTACGGCTTTGGACAACCTGGCCAGCTGGCGCATGGTGACGCCGGATGCGCAGTGGTTGGAGGTCACCCGCATCGGTCACAACATGGGCAAGATCCATGATGCCGAAAACGCAGTGTTTGAACTGCAATATTTCAAGGCCGACGGCAAAACCCCTGTACGGAGCGAAACCCTGACGATTCCCGGCCCGGCTTTTCGCAAAGCCGGTCTGGGCAAGGATGTGACGGACAAATTTTTGAGTGGCCTGCCCGGCATCCAGAAAGAAGGCTGCGACGGCCTGATTACCAGCGCTTCTTGGGTGCTGCACCGCATGCCGGCGCATACGCGTACGGTGTGCCTGGAGTTTTTTGGCAATGCACGCGACGCAGTGCCCAGCATCGTGGACATCAAAGACTTTATGTTCGCCGAGCAAAAGCGCAGCGGCGTGCTGCTGGCCGGTTTGGAGCATTTGGACGACCGATACCTCAAGGCCGTGGGTTATGCCACCAAGAGCAAGCGCGCCGCCGAGTTAGGCAGCAGCTCGGGCCTGCCCAAGATGGTGCTGGTGGGCGATATTGCCGGTGACGATCCGGATGCGGTGGCGCGGGCCACCTCGGAAGTAGTGCGCCTGGCCAATGCGCGCAGCGGCGAAGGCTTTGTGGCGATCAGCCCCGAGGCGCGGCGCAAGTTCTGGCTGGACCGCAAACGCACCGCCGCGATCAGCCGCCATACCAACGCCTTCAAAATCAATGAAGACGTAGTGATTCCCCTGGAGCGCATGGGCGAGTACACCGACGGCATCGAGCGTATCAATATCGAGCTGTCTTTGCGCAACAAGCTGGCTTTGTGCGATGCGCTGTCTGAATTTTTTGCGCGTAGCGATTTGCCTTTGGG
>JAEMRG010000060.1 GCA_016463455.1 Rhodoferax sp. | reverse complement strand
AGGACAGTTCCGTACACAGGTGTATGCAATAATTCGCGCTGCCCAAATTCAAGGAGACAAGCATGCAGTTAGTGAAACGGACTTTGTTGGGCTTGGTTGCACTCGGCCTCTTGGTGGCGGCACTGGCTTGGGCCTTTCAGCGCGAAGTCGGCACCATGGTGCTGAAGCGCATTGCGAACTCCCTAGCGGGTCGCAACATCGTGCCCGATTTGCCCGATGGTCTGCACCTGGCCTTGTGCGGCACCGGTTCTCCCTTTCCTGACTCCAGCCGTGCCGGCCCCTGCTCTGTAGTAATCGCTGGGGATCGCGTCTTCATCATTGATGCCGGCGAAGGCGCCGCCCGCAACCTGGGGTATATGGGCATACCGACTGGCAAAGCCGAAGCCCTGTTCCTGACCCACTTCCATTCAGACCATATCGACGGTCTGAGCCCCATCATGCTGCAGCACTGGGGTCTGGCTTCGTCCACCGCTCCCCTGCCCGTCTATGGTCCCACGGGGGTGGACAAAGTGGTCGATGGCTTGAGGGCCGCCTACCTTTTCGACTACGGCTACCGCGTGAGTCACCATACCGAAAAAATCATGCCTGCTGGAGGCAGCGGCGGCAAAGGCATATCTTTTGAATTGCCACCCAAAGGCCAGGGCGATACCGTGGTCGTGCTAGAGGACAAGGGCCTTAAGGTGACGGCATTTCGCGTTAACCATGCCCCCGTTGAACCAGCCGTAGGTTACCGCTTTGACTACAAAGGCCGCTCTATCGTGATCAGCGGCGACACCACCAAAGTGCCCTCGGTGGTAGCGATCTCCAAAGACGTGGATATTTTGCTGCATGAAGCTTTGCAGCCCAAGCTGGTAGGCCTTTTGGGCGATGTGTTGACCGACAAAAAAATGGACAACGTAGCGCATGTCATGCGCGATATTCTCACCTACCACACCAGCCCCGAGGAAGCGGCGCAAGTGGCGGCTGATGCGGGCGCCAAGCAACTTATTTTTAACCATATCGTGCCCCCCATGCCGGTGCGCTTTGGATACCCGGCCTTTGTGGGCGATGCCGCCCAGTTTTACAAAGGCCCGATCACCGTGGGCGAAGACGGTATGTTGTTTAGCCTGCCGGCCAACTCTAGCGAAGTGATCAAAAAGCGGCTTATGTAATGACAAAATTTGGGTCGCCGCACTTAGCGCAGGCGACGCGGCAGTCTATGCCGGCAAGAAGCCATGGATTGCCACGGACTGCCGTCTCGCAATAAGTGAATCGGTGTTTCCCAAGGTATCCTCAGAGGAATTTCACTATGCTTAATTCATTTTTCAAAGTCAATATTCTCGTGGTGTACCTTTTGGGTATTGCCTCACACGTCGTCGCTTTTCCCGGTCAGAGCGGGCCGATCGTGCAAACCATATCGCTGGCCTTGTTGCTGATCCATGCGCTGGAGTGCCTGCTGGCGTACCGCTATATCAAGCTGTATTCGGGGCCGCTGCTGGTCAGCCTTTTGCTGTCTTTGTTATTTGGCTTATTGCATTGGTTGCCGCTGGCGCGCAAAGCGCGCGAAGCGGCGCTGTCCCCTGCGCAGCAATGACCGGACATACGCCTTCGCGCCTAAGGCGCATCCTGATCGGTGGCGCCTTGTACCTGGGCGCACTGGCGGTAGGCATAGGCTCGGCGCTTTGGGTGTTAAAAAAAGCGGCGTGGCTCAACCCCTCGGTCCAAGTGGGCGCATGGCGTACCAATTTGCAGGCTGGCAGCGTCGATGCCGATATGTACACCCGCGCGACCGTCGCGGTCAACGCGCTACTCGCCCTGGGCCGCAGTGAAACCATGTATTTCATAGCGACCCAAGACGACACCGGTCATGCGCTACGCTCACAATGCAATTACCGCATTAGCGGTGTGCCCCCTAAAGTCCGCTGGTGGAGCATCACGGCCTATGCCGACGATATGTTTTTGTTTGACGCGCCTAACGCGCATTACAGCCTCAACGGCGACATCGCGCAGTTGAATAGCGAAGGCGTGTTTAGCTTCACTACCGGCCCGCAGGAACAAAGCGGCAGTTATTGGCTGCCCACGCCGGGCAAGCGCGGCATGCTGCTGACCTTGCGCCTGTACAACCCTGACCCTGCCCTGCAGGCCGCACCGCAAAGTCTGGTGCCACCCAAGATCCAACTGGTGGGGGATTGCGTATGACTAGCTGGACCAACACCCGCCGCCTGTGGCTTTATCGCATTGCCACGTTGCTTATAACCGCCGTACTGGCGCATTTGCTCACTGTGTGGGCGGTGCCGCACCTGATCATGCAGGTGCTGATGAACGGGCCTATGGCGCAAAAAATGAACATGCGTAACCAGGCAGCTTTTCCGCCGCCGGTCAATGCACAGTCGCGTACCGTGGTCATGCCCAGCCCGGACTTGCTGTATTCGGTTTGCGTGTTTGACCTAAGCGATGGTCCGGTGCGCGTGCGTGCCGCGCCGCAATTGCCGGCTTACTGGTCGGTTGCCTTGTACAGCGCCAATAGCGACAACTTTTTTGTGCGCAATGACAGGCAAGCACAAGGCGCGCCCATTGACCTGTGGCTGGTGCCCGCCGGCGGCGCCAAGGGCACTTTGCCGGTGCCTCAAGGGGCACAAGTGGTAGTCAGTCCGTCAGGTACCGGCTTTTTGCTGATGCGTGTGCTTGCCTCGGACTACCAGGCCGACCAGGTGCAGTTGGAATCAGCCCGTCGCACCCTGCGCTGCGAGCCGGCCAAGGCCGTCTAAATAGCAGCTGCCCATGCTGGCCGCCTTTCTGCGTCGTTGGTTTTTGTGGCAGACCCTGGCCTACGCCGCTGTTGGTGTGTGGCTGGTAGCGGCCTGGCAATGGTCACCAGGGTGGCTGCTGGCCGCTTGGCTAGCGCTGCCCTTGCTAGTTTTGTGGGTGTGGACCGCAAAACTCACTTTGCGCTCTCGACCGCAAGGGCTTAGTGGCTGGGTTTGGTGGCGGGCTATCGCGGGCGAGACTTGGGCGATTTACCGCTTGTTGGTCTGGGCAATGCCCTGGGCCCGAGCCAAGGCCCGAATGCTGCTCGCCGGCGCTCAAAATCAGCAGTTGCCGGTGCTGTTGATCCACGGCTATTGTTGTAACCATGGCGTGTGGCGTGATGTAGCGCCGCGCTTGCAGGCCCTTGGCCATAGCGTGCTGGCTATCAACTTAGAGCCATTTTTTTGCTCCATTGATGACTACGCCGCCGAGGTGGAAAACGCCGTCAAGCAATTGCGTGCCCAAACAGGCCAGCAGTGCGTGGCCCTGGTGGGCCATAGCATGGGCGGCTTGGTAATACGCGCCTGGATGCGCGCCTATGGCGACGCGCAGGTTGCCGTCGCGGTGACGCTGGGCAGTCCACACCAGGGCACCCAAATCACGCCCCATGCCAAGTTAGCTAACGCGCGCCAAATGGTCTGGGCCAACGAATGGCTGCAAGCCCTGCAGGCCAGCGAAAGCCCCCAACGCCGCGCCCTGCTGCGCCTTGCCCTGACCGAGCAAGACGCTATTGTTTTTCCACAAACTGCACAAACCTTGCCTGGCGTGGATGCGCAAGTGTTCAGCGGTATCGGGCATTTGCAACTGTGTACCGATGCGCGGGTGTTTGCTTGGGTGGCAGCGCAATTGCACGCACCCGAGAACCCATAAGCCATACGCTAGGATGCTGGCTTTGGTAACGATCGCATGCCCCCATTAGAAAATTCTCCGGCTCCGATTGCAGCCGCTTGCAGCCCTGCCAGCTTGCCCCGCCCCACATCCCTCGCCGCCCTGTTCTGGGCCATTAGCGGTATCGCGCTGCAAGGCTTTGGTGGAGTGTTAGCGGTGGTGCAGCGCGAGTTGGTCGAAAAAAAGCAATGGCTCACGACCGAGGAGTTTGTCGAGGACTGGGCGGTATCGCAAATCATGCCTGGCCCCAATGTGGTGAATCTGGCCCTCATCATCGGTGACCGCTATTTCGGCTGGCGGGGTGCTTTAGTTGCCTTGGCCGGCATGCTTACCTTCCCGCTTTTTGTGGTCATGGCGTTGACGATCGGGCTTGCCGGTATCGGACATCTGCCCGCAGTGCAAGGCGCTTTGCGGGGCATGGGCGCAGTGTCTGCGGGCTTGATTTGCGGTACCGGTATCCGCCTGGTACCGGCCCTGCGTAGCAATGCCATGGGCAGGCTGGCCTGCGCACTGATCGCCGCTCTGGTGTTTATCGCCATCGCATTTTTACGGGTGCCGCTGGCCTGGACGCTGCTGGGCATTGGCCTGCCAGCCTTTTTTTGGGCCCTACACCGCATCCGCACTTTGGCTATTGCGCCGCAGGAGCTTGCATGACCGGGTTTGGCTACGGCAATTTACTGGACCTGCTGGGCTGCTTTGTCACCCTGTCTTTGCTGTCGGTGGGCGGCGCTATCACCACCGTGCCAGAAATGCACCGCTATCTGGTGGCGCAAAACCCCTGGTTGACGGACAGCCAGTTCAGCGCCTCGATTGCGCTGGCGCAGGCAGCGCCCGGTCCCAACGTTTTGTTTGTGGCGGTGCTGGGCTGGAACGTGGGCATGGCCTCGGGCGGCGGCCCGGACAGCGGCCCCTTGCCATGGGCCTTGGCCAGCGCGGCCATGGCAGTGTCCATGGTGGGCATCATCATTCCCAGCACCACCCTCACTTTTTTTGCCGCCCGCTGGGGTCAGCGCAATCGCGAACGTGAAGAAGTGCGCGCCTTCAAGCAATCGATGGCGCCGGTGGTCATCGCGCTGCTAGTATCTACTGGCTGGCTGCTGACCGCCAGCCATGGCAACCCGCAGCAAGCACCCTTGCTATGGCTGCTTACGGTCGCTTCAGCGCTGCTCGTCTGGAAGACGCGTATTCACCTGTTGTGGCTCATCGGCGCGGGAGCGCTGGCAGGGGTATTGGGCCTGGTGTGAACCATGCCCTCCCCTGGGGCCAGGCTTAGCCTGCCTGCCAGGCGCCTTGCACTTGCTCCCAGCCCACTACGGCGATGGGCGTGCCATCGGGCTGGATGAAAACCAAAGGCCCCAAAAAGGTCATATAAAACTCACTATCAACGGGAAAATAGGTTTGGTCATGCCGCGCACCCGAGCATTCGAAACCGTAGCCAGGCGCAACCGCAGTTTCACCCCCATTGTCTTTTCCTCCGCGCACGTCCATGCGCCCTTTCGTCAGAAAATATTCGCCGGGTCCCGCATGGATATGGGGCGCAAATGAGGAGCCTTGGGGGCAATCAAAAATAGCCGTCCATGCGCCATGGCCTGGTTGAACATGAAGTAGCTTCCAACGGATGCCGCCATCGGCTAAACCCGCCGGAAAGTCAATCCAAGCAAGGTCTGGAATATGGACGTATTCTTCGGCGATTTTAGATTTCATGGGTTCGGCTCCTGGTGGTGGTTGACGAATATTCGAAAGCCATCGTTTGGTCGCTATTGGCTAGACGGCAGCACTTCGAGGAACCATGTTGCATCGGATAGCGCGCGGGGATAACTATGGTTTACCCTCGCAAAAGACGCCCATCGGTAAATAGCTTTCCTTCTGGCCCTACCGGACTTAGCGATTCCCAGCCCCATTTGACGCGGGATTGGCAACACGCTATCGCATCGACCACCCACTTAGCAGCGAAAGTTTTTGAAGACCGGGTGCCTTGGTATCTCCTGGGTCCACAGGGCTTAGAACGACTCAGTTCGGATTTTCAAAAAATACGTAATTCGTGGCGTAATCACTGACCTCGAAATAGACCTTTTTCTCGGCCGCATCGGCCTGCATATTCAGGTTCACGTCCAGCACGCCGTAACCGAAGCGGTAAGGACGCGGCTTGTTGTCGTCCGTGCCCATGGCGGTACTGAGTTTATCCACTTTGAGAAAGCGGCGTACCAATTTGTCACCGGCATAGACTTCCAACACGCCGTTGGTGCCGGTCCAGTTTTGGATGTCACGCCCCAATTTGTTTTGCTGCTCCTGGGTGCAAGCACCCAAGGCCAGCGCAAGTGTCACAGCGCTTGCGCCAAGTGCGAGATACTTCATTTTGAAACTATTTTTCATGGTTTTCCTCCGGGTTGAATAGCTAGCCCGCTGCGCTGGCGCAGCACTTCGTACAAACATATGCCGCTGGCGACCGACACATTGAGGCTTTCCACCGCCCCGCGCATCGGCAGGCTGACCAGTTGGTCGCAGGTTTTGGCCGTTAACTGGCGCATGCCGTCGCCCTCGGCGCCTAACACCAGTGCAGTCGGGCCGCGAAAATCAGCCTCGTACAAGGTCCGTGGCGCTGTATCGCCGGTGCCGGTAATCCAGATATTGCGCTCTTTGAGTTCCATCAAGGTGCGTGCCAGATTGGTCACCATAAAGTAAGGCACGGTTTCGGCCGCACCGCTGGCCACTTTGGCCACCGTGGCATTGATACCCGCCGCGTGGTCTTTGGGGGCGATGACCGCATGCGCGCCGGCACCGTCGGCCACACGCAAACAGGCACCCAGGTTGTGTGGGTCGGTAACGCCGTCGAGCACCAGCAGCAAGGGCGCTTGTCTTTCCTGCACCGGTAAAGCGGCCTGCGCCGATTCCAAATCTTCTAGCAAGGTATCGAGCGAACGCGCCTGCGGCAAAGGCCGTGCGCGCGCCGCAACGCCTTGGTGGCCATGGCTGCCGCAGAGTTTGGATAAACGCATGCCGTCCGCTTCGATGAGCCGCACACCGGCTTCATGCGCTTTTTCTAGAAACTGCCGCATGCGGGCGTCACGCCGGGAGGGTTCGTAATACAGCTCAACAATCGACTGCGGCGCAATTTTCAGGCGCACACCCAGCGCATGAAAACCAAAAAGAATGTGGGAAGCGGACATCGCCCGATTATCGCGGCTGGCCGCGCTGCGGCCA
Organism: Rhodoferax sp.; assembly: GCA_016463455.1. GTDB lineage: Bacteria > Pseudomonadota > Gammaproteobacteria > Burkholderiales > Burkholderiaceae_C > Allorhodoferax. The sequence goes on along the minus strand of JAEMRG010000060.1, from coordinate 2,971 downwards.
GCTCAGGCTAGCGAGGCCAGCGTGCTGACATCCGACGCCAGGCGTCCGGCTTCAATGGTCAGGCAGCGCAGGCAGCGCTGGGCGATAGCGCGGTCATGGGTGACCAACACCAGCGTCGTGCCCAACTCACGGTTGAGCTCGAACATCAGCGCCATGATGGTCTCGCCGGTAGCAAAGTCCAGGCTGCCCGTGGGCTCGTCAGCCAGCAAGACCGCTGGTTGCACCACAAAAGCGCGGGCCAGCGCCACCCGCTGCTGTTCGCCGCCACTGAGCACCTTGGGGTAGGCCTGCAACCGCTGCGACAAACCTACACGCTCCAGCATGGCGGCAGCTAACTTGCGCGCGTCTTTGCGCCCTGATAGTTCCAGCGGCAACATCACGTTTTCCAGCGCCGTTAAATTGCCCAGCAGTTGAAAGCTTTGGAACACAAAGCCAATTTGCCGCGCCCGCAAGGCGGCGCGCCCGTCTTCGTCCAATGCAAACAAGTCCTGCCCGGCGATATGCACCGTGCCGCTGGTGGGCGTGTCCAGGCCCGCGACGATGGACAGCAGCGTACTTTTGCCGGACCCCGAGGCACCCACGATGGCGACGGCCTCGCGCGCTTGCAGTGAAAAGTCGATATTGTGGAGGATTTGCAGGGTGCCGGTGGAGTCGCTTACCGACTTGCAGACTTGGCTTACCGCGATAATTGAATCAGACATGGAACTTTCAATGAATCGCCGGTACTTTAACGCAAGCGCCCTTGGCCTTTTGCTCTTTGGCAGCTTTGTGGCCCAGGCCAAAGCACAGGTGACGCTGCTGGTGGTGGGCGATTCGCTCAGTGCCGAATACGGCCTCAAACGCGGAAGCGGCTGGGTCGCCCTGCTGGATAAGCGTTTGCGCGACGAGGACAAGGCCATCACTGTGGTCAACGCCAGTATTAGCGGCGACACCACCTCAGGCGGCCTGTCGCGCCTGCCGGCGCTCTTAAAGCAGCACCAGCCCAAACTGGTGCTTATCGAGCTGGGCGGCAATGATGCCTTGCGCGGCCTGCCCCTCAAAACCAGCCAAGACAATTTAGAGGCCATGGTCAAGGCGGCGCAAGGCCAGGGCGCCAAGGTGCTGCTTTTGGGCATGCAAGTGCCACCAAATTATGGTCCGCAATACGCCGCCGAGTTCCGCAGCATATACGCGGAAGTGGCGAAGCGGCACAAAGCTAGCCTGGTGCCGTTTTTTCTAAAGGGTGTGGCCGATACCGACAATGCCGACGCCATGTTCCAAAGCGACCGTATCCACCCAGTGGAAGCAGCGCATCCGATCATGCTGGGCAATGTGTGGCCAGCCTTAAGCAAGCTGCTACCATGAGTTTGCAACTGGTCAAGCCGCGCGAGGTCATTGACCGATACGGCGCTTTTGACACCATCATTGATGCCCGCAGCGAGTCGGAGTACGCGCTGGACCACCTGCCCGGGGCCCTGAACTGGCCCACACTCTATGACAGCGAACGCCAAGCGATTGGCGCCCTGTACAAGCAGGTCAACGCCTTTGAAGCCAAAAAGCATGGTGCGGCGATTGCGGCGCGCAATATCGCCGCCCATATCGAAGCCTATGTGCTGGATAAGCCGCGCGACTGGGCGCCGCTAGCCTACTGCTGGCGCGGCGGTAAGCGCAGCGGCGCGCTCTCCCTGATACTGGACCAGATTGGCTTTCGGGTCAGCCTGGTCGAAGGCGGCTACAAAGCCTTTCGCGCCGAAATGCTGCTCGACATTCAGCGCCTGGCCGGGCAATTGCAATTCAAGGTGATTTGCGGCACTACGGGTTCAGGCAAGACAAGGTTGCTGCAGGCCTTGGTTGCCCAAGGTGCGCAGGTACTGGATCTGGAAGACCTGGCGCAACACCGCAGCTCGGTGTTGGGCGCTATTCCCGGACAGGCACAACCCAGCCAAAAGCGTTTTGACACGCTGGTCTGGGACGCTTTGCGTGGTTTTGACACTGAGCGCTCGGTGTTTGTGGAAAGCGAGAGCAAAAAAGTAGGCAATGTGGCGATTCACCTCAGCCTGTTGGAGGCCATGCGTGCAAGCGCCTGCGTGTTCATCGAACTGCCGCTGCCCCAGCGCGTGGAGCTGCTGTTGGAAGATTACACGTTTTTTCTGCGCAACCCTGAGCATTTTTGCCAGCGGCTGGAGGCGCTGACAGCGCAGCGCGGCAAGGCCACGGTGCAAGCCTGGCAAGACGCGGTCAAGCAGGGGGACTTTACCAGTGTGGTGCGCTCGCTGCTAACCGATCACTACGATCCGGTGTACCTGCAATCCATGGAGCGCAATTTTGTGCAATATGCCCAGGCGCAGCGTCTGGATTTGAGCGATCGCAGCGTTTTGGCTATGGGCCAGGCAGCGGCCGGGCTGACTTAGTTGTTTACCGGGCCGCCATCGGCTTGGGGCGGGGTGTAAGACGGCGTAAGGGCGTCTTCGGCACTGGATTCACCCGTATCGCCAGCGTCTTTGCGCTCGGTCTTACTCTTGAGCTTGTCTTCTTTTTTACGCTTTTTGGCCAGTTCCTTCTGGCGCTTTTCGTAACCGTAATTAGGTGTTGCCAAGGTCGTCTTTCGTAAATGTAGACCCACTTTAACACCACTCCCGAGGCTGGACTCTATGACGGTCCAGCCGCCAAAATGCAGGCAGGTCTGGCCCTGAAAATCGATAGGAAACGGCGATTAAATAAAAAACTGTGTTTTATTCGATTAAATTGAAATTAATATAATTACACTAAGCGTTTCCTGCCACCTATCCACCCAAAGTTGAGCGTGCAAACCTCCCAATTGCTGACCCGTTCAAGCCTTGGCACAGCGCCTGCCGCTGCGCGCAGCACGCCAAGGCAAAGCATCGCAATGCTGCTGGTGATTGCACTAGGTAACAGCGCCTTCGCGGGCGAACTGGGTCTCGCCACCATTGCAGTAGTCGAGCCTGCAGAAGCGATGCGCTATGCCTGGATA
>JAEMRG010000323.1 GCA_016463455.1 Rhodoferax sp. | reverse complement strand
TTGGCCTCGGCCTCGGCCAGACGCAGCTTCATATCGGTGCGGTCATAGCGGTGAAAGCTGTCGCCCTCGATGATCGCAGCATTGACACCTTCCCTGCGGAAAATGTTTTCGAACGTACGCGTAACCGAGGTGGTGCCCGCGCCGCTGGAGCCGGTGATGGCGATGATGGGATGTTTTTCTGACATGGGGATTCCCTGAACTAAAAAATCTTAAAACCGGAACAAGCTGCGCTCGGCGAACAAGGGGTTGTGTTCCTCGGTTTGCACAGGTTCGCGGTGGTAACGCTCAATGCGCTCCACTTCGTTGCGCGACCCAAAAACCAAGCCGATCCGCTGATGCAGCGATGTCGGTGAAGCGTCCAAAACCGGTATCTCCCCGGTGCTGGCGCGGCCTCCGGCTTGCTCCATGATCATGCCCACCGGATTGGCCTCGTACAGCAGGCGCAAACGCCCGGCTTTGCTCGGGTCCTTGGTGTCGCGCGGATACATGAACACGCCGCCGCGCATCAAAATACGATGTGCTTCGGCCACCATGCTGGCGATCCAGCGCATATTGAAATCCTTACCGCGCGGTCCAGTTTTACCGGCCAAGCATTCATCCACATAGCGTTTGACAGGCGTTTCCCAAAAGCGGCTGTTAGACGCGTTGATCGCAAATTCATGCGTATCCGGCGGCACCTGGATGTTTCGGTGGGTGAGCATGAACTCGCCCAGGTTGGGGTCCAGGGTAAAGCCTTGGACGCCATTACCCAGGGTGAGCACCAGCATGGTGGTTGGGCCGTAGATCGCGTAGCCCGCCGCGACCTGGCGTGTGCCCGCCTGCAGAAAGTCAGCCTCTTGCACATCGCGCCCGTCCTCGGGGCCGCGCAGCACAGAAAAAATACTGCCCACTGACACATTGACATCGATATTGCTAGAGCCGTCTAGCGGGTCAAATACCAGCAGGTATTTACCGCGCGGGTATTGGGTAGGTATTTGGTAGGGGTGCTCCATTTCCTCGGAGGCCATGCCTGCCAGATTGCCCGCCCATTCGGTGCGGCGGATAAAGGCTTGGTTGCTCAGCACGTCCAGGGTTTTCTGCGCCTCGCCCTGTACATTGACCGATCCGCCATCGCCGTTTTTGTGGTCGCCAAGCACCTGTCCGAGTTCGCCGAATGCGACGCCGCGCGCAATCGCTTTGCAGGCTAGGGCGATGTCGAGAATCAGGGCGTTGAAATCGCCGCTGGCGCCGGGGAATTTGCGTCGTTCCTCAATCAAAAACTGCGTTAGGGTGGAATGCTGGGAGCGGACAGACAAGGGCATGACAAGGTCTCGGGAAAACAAAAAATCAGCTGGCGTGGGCTTGAGAATGCCAGATGCGCAAGTCCGCCACCGTGGTATTCCCCAAATCCGGTATCACACGCAGGGCGCGTTCAAAGCGGTGGTGCGCGGTAAAGCTATTGGGAGTGATCACTGTGGGCAGGCCGGCGGTCAGCGCAGCTTGCAAACCATTGGCGGAATCCTCAATCGCCATGCAGTCGCCGCAAGCCATGTTCATGCGTTGCAAGGTTTGCAAATAGACCTGGGGATGCGGTTTTTTGCGCGGCGCGGTCGAGGCGTCTTCCACTACCCCAAACAAACTGCGCCAGTGCGCGCCAATGGCTTTGCGTAGCAGGGCGGCAATATTGACCGGCGAGGTGGTAGTGGCAATCGCCAGCGCTAGGCCTTGTTCATCGGCCGATTCAATCAGGCGCAATACGCCCGGGCGTAGGCTTACCATGCCATCATTGACCATTCCTTCGTAGGCTGCGGTTTTGAGTTCATGAAGGCGGGCTATCGTGTCTTGCAGCGAATGGGCCTCTATGCCCACAATATCGCCGCGCGTTTGCTTCCAGTAATGGGCAATCCGCTCCTTGCCGCCGGAAATATCCAGCAAGTCGATGTACAGCGCCTCATCCCAGACCCAGTCCAGGCCTTCTTCAGCAAACGCATGGTTAAAGGCCGCACGGTGCGCAGACTCGGTATCGGCCAAGGTGCCATCGACGTCAAAAATAAGCGCTTTAAGCATCAGATCAGCTCCAACCTTTTTACGCATCCGAGCGGACGGCCGCTTGCTGAAAGACCCGACTGGCGGCGAAGTCGGACGCAGTCAGGGTCCGTAAATCATCGACGCTGAGCTGCCGGTCGCGGTCGGCAAAGAGTCGGCTGGCCTGGCGCAGCCGCGCCCGGTCCAATGCATTGCGCACGCTGCGGGCGTTGGCAAAGTGGGGTTGCTGCACCCGTAAGCTCAGGTATTGCTGGAACACCGTGTCGGCATCCGGCGCAAACACATAGTTCTGCTGGATCAGCATTTTTTGCGATATCTGCAGCAACTCGTCAACCGAATAGTCGGGGAAGTCGAGGTGGTGTGCGACGCGGGAACTCATGCCGGGGTTGGATTCGAAGAAAGTATCCATCCGGTCTTTGTAGCCCGCCAGAATCACCACCAAGTCATCGCGCTGGTTTTCCATGACTTGCAGCAGTAT
>JAEMRG010000322.1:863-2505 GCA_016463455.1 Rhodoferax sp. | reverse complement strand
TTCAGGTACTAGCGAGTAACTTCGTGGGGGTTCGAGTCCCTTCCTGGGCACCATCGGATACTGCAAACCCTCGGATTTTCATCCATCGAATTTAAAAGTTCGTCACACGCCACGCGCTTTACCTACCGACTACAAGTGTAGTCGACCCACTTTTCAAACTGACTTCGCCGTGGCCTCGCCTTCTGTAGCGCCAGGTTGCGACGCAAATGCCGTCAAGGCAATCCCTCCCAGCACCAGAGCGCCGCCCAGGTACACCGCGTGCGGCGGCACTTCGCCATGCACGATCCACACCCACAGCGGATTGAGTACCGCATCAGCCATGGTGATCAAGACCATGTGGCTTGTAGCAACCCTGCGCGCGCCGTACATGTACAACACCAATGGAATAGCCAACTGGACAAGGCCCATTAAAAGCAGAACCGCAATACTTTGCAGGGGTGGCACGATCACCACGCCCAAAGCCGTGATGGCCGCGAAGGTCACAAAGCCGCCTAATAAAAACGCGGGTTCCATATCAAACGCGCGGTAGCGGCGCAGCGCCACGCTTTGCGCGGCAAAACAAGCGGCTACTGCCAGGCCAGTGAAAGTGCCGGCAAGTCCTTGCACACGGGCATCGCCCTCGCCCAACGCGATAGCAGCCACACCGGCCAGCGCCAGCAACATGGCCAGGTAAAAAATCGGTGGCGTGCGCTCACCCAGAAAAAACCGCGCCATCAGTGCGGCAAACAAACCGGAAGTTGCCGTCAGACAAGACACCGCAGCCACACTGGCCAGGTCTAGCGAGACGATATACAGTGAAGAGCCCAAGGCGAAGAAACCGGCAGAGATCAGTAGGCCGGAGACGGGACTGCGGCGCAACAAAGCGATACTGCCCCGTCCATAACGCAGGACAATCCACAACGCCATGGAAATGCACAAGCCCAGCCCGCGAAACGCATTGAATGACCACGGGTCTATGTCCGGCAGCCAACGCACAAACACACCACTGAGGCTCCAGAAAAACGTGGCGCCCGCCACCAGCAAAACGCCTCGCAGGGATGAGCCAGTGTCCATTAACAATCTAGCGCCGTAGGGACGGATTTTGGTTTTTGCAAAGTGTCCTTAGGCACGCCCGAGCCTTGATGCGGATACAGGTTCACGCGCTTGCGCCCTCGCCCGCGCTATCGCCGCCTGCATCGCTACCAGTGCGACGTGCACGCGCGCCGCGTCCGCGCGACAGGTTGGCACCCGGCGCTGCGCCACCGGCACGGCTTTGTTCGCCGCCCCACTGGGCGCGGGCACCATTAGAGACTTCGCCCAATACGCTGTTAATGGCCTCCAGGGTCGGCGCGGGCCCAGGCGTGTGCTGCTCCAAGGCATCGCGCATCGCGCGCAAATGTTTGGCCGAGGTACCGCAGCAGCCACCAATAATGCGGGCCCCTGCATCGAGCGCCATACGCGCATACATAGCCATGATTTCGGGCGTGCCGTTGTAACAAATCGCGCCGTCCACATATTGCGGCACACCGCAATTACCTTTAGCGACTAGGACAACTTCCGGCCCCATGGATTGCGCCAGGTTGTGGATGCAGGCCACCACTTCGGAGGCACCCACGCCGCAGTTGGTGCCGCACGCGGCCAGGCGGGGCGACAAGGTTTTTTC
>JAEMRG010000322.1:0-853 GCA_016463455.1 Rhodoferax sp. | reverse complement strand
TTGGCAAACCGGCCACGCCTGCGCCCGCGACCGCCGCTTCGACCTCCTCGCGCGATGACATCGTTTCAATCCACAACACATCAGCCCCGCCGGCCTTGAGGGCTAGTGCCTGCTCGGCAAACGCTGCTTTGGCCTCATCGAAGGTCAAGGGGCCTATAGGCTCCATGATTTCGCCGGTCGGGCCCATGCTGCCAGCCACTGCAATAGTGCGGCCACTGGCATCGGCGACCCGGCGGGCAATTTGCGCGGACAGGGCATTAAGTTCAGCCATGCGGCTTTGGGCGTTGTGCAATTTCAGGCGATAGACCGTGCCGCCAAAGCTGTTGGTCAGCAAAATATCCGCGCCAGCATCGACAAAACTCTGATGAAGCGCCGCGATACGCTCCGGGTGCTCGGTGTTCCACAACTCGGGCGCATCGCCCGACATCAAACCCATATCAAATAAATTACTGCCGGTCGCGCCATCAGCTAGCAGCCATGGCCGAGTGGCCAGCAAATGGGTAAAGCGGTTGTCCGCGGCGGACACTGGGCTATCGTCGGTTACAGGCATGGTGCGCTCCACAAAGTACACAGAGATACCACGCAAACTTCAGGGGGAGTCATCAAGAGCTCACCGCACTGGTTGCGTGGGTGAGCGCCGTTAACAGCAAGCGGCAGTTTGCCGCTTCTTCCGAGCCTCGTTCATGGTTATGAACTGCAACGCTCCTCGGAAGTACGAATTTTAGCCCAGCCAACGTAGGCACCATCGCAGCGCCTCAGCGTTGCTGCGTTTCCCAATTCGGATGCAAAAAAAATGGCGCCGTGAGGGCTGGTAGCGGAGTGCGTCCGCGCACCAAATCGGCAATTTTTTCGG
>JAEMRG010000321.1 GCA_016463455.1 Rhodoferax sp. | reverse complement strand
CATATCCTGGAATACCACGGCGAAAAGCGGGGCGACCTGTACTTCACCAAAGAAATGTTGCTGGCGGTTGGGGACCGCTATGAAGCCGAGATCGCTGCAGCCAAGCAGGCGGATGCCAAGTACCGCTAAGCGCCTGCAAGAAAGATTGCCACCATGAGTGTTACGACGGGTCTGTTTTACGCCTTTTCGGCGGTCTTGCTGATAGCGGCGTTTAGGGTCATCACCGCCCGCAACCCGGTGCATGCTGCCTTGTTTTTGGTGCTCACCTTTTTCCAGGCCGCGATGATCTGGATGCTGCTCAAAGCCGAGTTTTTGTCGATCACCCTGGTGCTGGTCTATGTCGGTGCGGTGATGGTGCTGTTCCTGTTCGTCGTGATGATGATGGATATCAACGTCGAAAACCTGCGCGTCGGATTTTGGAACCACTTTCCGCTGGCCGCTGCGGTGGGCGTGGTGATTGCGCTGGAAATGGCGGCGGTATTGCTGGGCGGCTTTCGCGTTATCGATGACCCGGCAGCGGCCAACAACGTCGTAGGTGGTCCGTCCAACACCCAGCAATTGGGCAAACTGCTCTATACCGAATACCTCTATCCGCTAGAAATTGCCGCTGCCATTTTGCTGGTGGCCATGATTGCCGCTATTGCCCTGACGCTGCGCGAACGCAAAGACAGCAAATACGTGAGCCCTGGCGACCAGGTGCGCGTCAAGGCGCAAGACCGCATGACGGTGCTCAAGATGGACGCCACGCAAGAAGCCCCCGCGCCTGCGCCGCCCGAGGCCGCTGCCCCACCGGAGACCAAAGCATGATGAATACCCTGACACTGGGCCACTTTTTGTCCCTGGGCGCGATGTTGTTTGCGCTTTCGGTGGTGGGCATCTTTTTGAACCGCCGCAACCTGATCGTACTCTTGATGGCCATCGAGTTGATGCTGCTGGCGGTGAACACCAATTTTGTTGCCTTCTCGCATTACCTCAACGATATGCATGGCCAGGTGTTTGTGTTTTTTATCCTGACCGTGGCCGCTGCCGAGTCGGCCATCGGCCTGGCTATTTTGGTGCTCTTGTTCCGGGCCAAGTCCAGCATCAGCGTGGACGAACTTAATACGCTCAAGGGCTAAGACAACGATGCAAGCAAGTCTCAACACCGCCACGCTGCTGATCGTGCCCCTGGCGCCTCTGGTCGGCGCACTGCTGGCCGGCATATTCGGTACGAAGTTTGGCGGCAACCGCATCGGGCGCACGCTGACCCACAGCCTGACGATTGCCGGTGTGCTCATCTCCTTCATCATCTCAGCCCTCACCTTGCAAGCCGTGGTGCAAGACGGCGCACGCCTGAACGAAACGCTTTACACCTGGATGGTGGTGGGCGACCTGAAGATGGAAATCGGCTTCCTCATCGACGGCCTGACCGCCATGATGATGTGCGTAGTCACCTTCGTGTCGCTCATGGTGCATATCTACACCATCGGCTATATGCATGAAGACGAAGGCTACAACCGCTTTTTTGCCTATATCTCGCTGTTCACCTTCTCGATGTTGATGCTGGTGATGAGCAACAACCTCTTGCAGCTTTTCTTCGGCTGGGAAGCGGTGGGCCTGGTGTCCTATTTGCTGATCGGTTTTTGGTACAACAAACCCAGCGCCATTTTTGCGAACATGAAGGCCTTTTTGGTCAACCGCGTGGGTGACTTTGGCTTCATCCTGGGCATTGGCCTGATCGCCGCTTTCGCCGGCACCCTCAACTACGCCGAGATATTTGCGAAAGCCCCTGAGCTGGCGGCGCTGACACTGCCTGGTACCAGTTGGATGCTGCTCACAGTAGCCTGTATTTGTTTGTTTATCGGCGCCATGGGCAAATCGGCGCAGTTTCCTTTGCACGTCTGGCTGCCTGACTCCATGGAAGGCCCTACGCCAATTTCGGCGCTCATCCACGCGGCGACGATGGTGACGGCTGGCATCTTTATGGTGGCGCGCATGTCGCCCCTGTTTGAGTTGTCCGATACCGCACTCAATTTGGTGTTAGTCGTGGGCGCTATTACCGCCTTGTTCATGGGCTTTTTAGGCATCATCCAAAACGACATCAAGCGGGTAGTGGCCTATTCCACGCTATCGCAGCTGGGCTATATGACGGTAGCCCTGGGCGCGTCGGCCTACTCGGTAGCGGTGTTCCATTTGATGACGCACGCTTTTTTCAAAGCCTTGTTGTTCCTTGGGGCCGGCTCGGTGATCATCGGCATGCACCACAACCAAGACATTCGCTGGATGGGCGGCGTGCGCAAGTACATGCCAATCACCTGGATCACCTCCTTGCTCGGTTCGCTGGCGCTGATCGGCACGCCGCTTTTTGCGGGCTTCTATTCCAAAGACAGCATCATCGAAGCGGTCGCTGAAAGCCATTTGCCGGCCGCTGGCTTTGCACACTTTGCGGTTTTGGCCGGTGTGTTTGTCACCGCGTTTTATTCGTTCCGCATGTACTTTTTGGTCTTCCATGGCAAAGAACGCTACGACCA
>JAEMRG010000320.1 GCA_016463455.1 Rhodoferax sp. | reverse complement strand
CTCGGGCACTTCTTAAACGGCGATAAGTCCTTGCGCGAGATCATTTTGAAGCGCCGCTATGGCATCAACTTGATCGCCGGCGCATCCACCATTGAGGCCATGACCACGCTCAATCCGTCCAAGGCCTCACGGGTGCTCAAGCAGTTTGGCGACATGGAGAGCGAGCTCGATTTCCTGATCGTCGATATGCCGCCCGGCACCGAGCAGTCGGTGCTGTCCTTCATGGCCAGCACCAGCCGCCGCATTATTGTGGTGCGCAACGACCAGGCAGGCGTCACCGATGCCTACGCCATGATCAAGGTGCTGTGCAGTGACTTTAAGCTCGACGAGATCCACATCATCGTCAACGGCGTGAGCACCGAGGCTGAAGGTAAAAAAATGTTTGATGTGCTGGACAAAATCAGCCAACGCTTCTTGACCCGAGCGCTGCATTACCTGGGTAGCGTGTCCCAGGATGAGTTGATTGTTGAAGCGGGATTACGCAACTTTTCTGTTACCGAGTACGCGCCCACGAGCCGGGGTGCGCGTGATTTCCGGCAAATTGCCGCCAAGACCAGCCACTTGGCTTTGCAAAAATTTGTGGATGGCGGCATAGAACACTTCATCCAGCGCTTGCTGCACTTGCACGATCTGACCCTCGAGGCCGCCTAGCGCGTCCTGTCCTCCTTGGCACGCTTAATCTAAGCTGCACCCTCGCTGTAACGGGGCGCAATGGCATTTGGAGCCTTGAATGACGCGAGGGCCTAGTGCATTACCGGGCACTTTAGGTGGCAACACGCGTTTTCAAAAAATCACATAAGGCATCGAGCGCCTGGTCTGGCGCTTCCTGCAAGAGCGAGTGCCCCGCTTTGAGCGTGACCACTTTGCCGTGGCGCGCCTGCGCGATCAGTGATTTGGCGCCTTGCGGCGGCGTCATCTGGTCACTGGCGCCAAGTAAAAACAGCGTGGGGCATTGCACTTGTGCCATAGCCTGGTCACCACCGGCATAACTGTCGCAGGCTTTGAAGCTGCGGTAAAACACATTGGCCTGTCGGTTGCTGCCCAAGACGCGGTGCATCAGCGCTTTGTTGGTGCCGTGCAGCCAGGTGCCCGGCCCCATCAGCGAGGGGGGTGGCGCCATCATCGAAAGTGAAAAAGTATTCACCATGTCGATGCCCTTGGACTGCGCGTTTTGCGCCGCATCGAGCAAGGCCGGGGAGACGCGCATGGGGTAGGCGGTGCCCACCATGGCCAGGTGGCTGACGCGGTCCGGCTTTTGCGCGGCCACTTCCAGGGCGATCAAAGAGCCCAGGCTGTGGCCCACCAGGGCGGCTTGCTTAATCTCTAAGGCGTCTAACAGGCCGACAATGCTTTGCGCGGCTTCCTCCACCGATTCGGGCGCTTGGCCGCCGCTCTTGCAGTGACCCGGCAGGTCGATAGCGAGCACGTTGTACTGGTGGTTAGCCAGGTAGCGGCTTTGCAGGCCCCACACGCTGTGGTCGTGCAGTGCGCCGTGGATCAGGACAACGGTGGGCAATTCGGGTCTCAATGGCTTGCCAGCGGTGTAGGCATACAGCGGGGCCTTGTTAACGGTAATCAGCACGGTACGGTCCTTGAAGATAAATGCGCGGTTGGACCCATTGTGCCCAACTGCCAAGTTATGGCCCAGGGCCTCACGGCACAATAGGTGCATGAACCTGCCCCTGCAAGCGGAACCCGTCGATGTCGTGGTCATCGGCGCGGGCGTTGTTGGCCTGGCGGTGGCGCGCGCCTTGGCTTTGGAAGGACGCGAGGTGTGGGTGCTGGAAGCGCAGGACAGCATTGGTAGCGGTATCAGCGCGCGCAATAGCGAAGTCATTCACGCCGGCATTTACTACCCGCAAGGTTCCCTCAAAGCCCGCCTGTGCGTGCAGGGCCGCCAGATGCTCTATGCCTATTGCGAAGCGCGCATGGTGGCCCACCGGCGCTGCGGCAAGTTGCTGGTAGCGACCAGCCCAGCCCAAATGGCAGACTTGTTCAAAGTACAGGCTGGCGCGCGCGCAAATGGGGTGGATGACCTGCAATTACTGAGCGCTGCACAGGCCCTTGCGCTGGAGCCCGCGCTGCATTGCCATGGCGCTTTGCTGTCGCCTAGCACCGGCATTGTGGACAGCCACGGGCTGATGTTGGCCCTGCAAGGCGACCTGGAAAACGCGGGTTCGCAAGTCGTGCTGCATACCGCTGTGGACAGGGCAGCGCTTTCCCACACAGGCAGGCACCAGGTCTGGACACAGGACGGTACCTGCCTGGCCGCCCAGTGCGTGGTCAATGCCGCGGGTTTGACTGCTCCGGCGTTGGCGCGACGCTTTGAGGGCTTGGCGGCGCACCATGTGCCGCGCGAATTTTTTGCCAAAGGAAGCTATTTTTCGCTTGCGGGAAAGGCGCCTTTCCAGAGGCTGGTGTATCCGCTACCTGAACCCGGCGGTCTGGGCGTGCACCTGACACTGGACTTGGCTGGTCAGGCCAAGTTCGGCCCGGATGTGCAGTGGGTGCAGGAT
>JAEMRG010000319.1 GCA_016463455.1 Rhodoferax sp. | reverse complement strand
ACCAGCAATAAGGTGGCCAACTGGGCGGCAGCAATGCGGTTATCCATGACCAGCCAGGCTTTGTAAATGCCGGCGGTGAAGGTCTGAATGCCAAAGTAGCTCGACACGCCAAAGTCAGCCAGTGTTTCCATCACGGCCAAGGCCGTGCCCGCCGCAATCGCTGGCCGGGCCAGTGGCAAAGCTACGCGCAGGATCCGGCGTGACAATGGCGCACCCAGTAAGCGCGCCGCTTCCATCAAATGGTTGGCCCGCTCAGACAGCGCGCTGCGGGCCAGCAAATACACATACGGATAAAGCGCAAGGGTGAACACACACGCTGCGCCCCATACATTACGCACCTCGGGAAACACGCGACCCTCCAATCCAAACGCTGCCCGAATACTGGTTTGCAGCGGACCGCTAAATTGCAGGTAGTCGGTGTACGCATAGGCCACCACGTAGGCGGGCATGGCCAGGGGCAGCAGCAAGGCCCACTCCAAAGTCCGGCGCATTGGAAAGTCAAACAGCGTGACCGCAGCCGCTGACACCGTGCCCATGCTGATCACGCCCGCACTCACCAACAGGCATAGCAAGAGCGAGGTGCCCAGATAGTCGGGCAACACCGTGTGGGCCATCTCGGCCAAGATGCTGGCAGATGCCGGGTTCCACTGCGCCCAAGAACACAGCACGGTCAGCACAGGCAGTGCCAGCAACAAGGCCAGCACAAGCAAGATCCAGCGAAAAAATAGGCGGTAGCTCAAAACCATGGGGCATTGTAGGTAGCCGCACAAGAGGGCTTGCCCAAAGGCCGTCTCTACAATGACGCGATGTTTTTAGATGTTGCTCAGCTTTCGGTCAGTTACCCGGATCGTAGCCACCCCTCGGTGGACAGCGTGACTTTGGGACTGCATGCCGGTGAAATGGGCGTGCTTATTGGCCCTTCGGGCTGTGGCAAAACTACGCTGTTGCGCGCTGTGGCGGGTCTTGAGCGTGCCAGTGCCGGTGAGATTGGGCTGGCCCAATCGGTGGTCAGCAGTGGCAGTGTGCATGTGGCGCCCGAGGCGCGGCGCATTGGCATGGTGTTTCAAGACTATGCCCTTTTCCCCCATTTGAGCGTGCACGACAACGTGCGCTTTGGCCTGCACAAATTACCGCGACCAGAACGTGAAGCGCGCGTGCGCGAGGTGCTGGCCTTGGTCGGTTTGGCCAGCAGCGCGCAGCGTTACCCGCACGAGTTGTCGGGTGGCCAGCAGCAGCGTGTAGCCTTGGCGCGCGCGTTGGCGCCCAAGCCGCAACTGCTGTTGCTCGATGAGCCCTTTTCTAACCTGGATGTTGAACTGCGCGAGCGCTTGGCCTTGGAGGTGCGCGGTATTTTGAAAGAAGCGCAAACCACCGCCTTGTTTGTGACCCACGACCAAATGGAAGCCTTCGCCATTGGTGACGTGATTGGCGTGATGTCCGAAGGCCGCTTGCACCAGTGGGACGATGCCTACACGCTGTACCACCGGCCCGCCACGCGCTTTGTGGCCGAGTTCATTGGCCATGGCGTGTTCACGCCGGCCACCTTGCGCGAAGAAAACAAGCAAATCGTAGTGCACACGCCCATGGGCGATTTGGTGGATGTCGCCGAATGCCCACTGCCTGGCACCTTTGCCTTTGGCCAGTGTGATGTGCTGTTGCGCGCCGACGATATCGTCCACGACGATGATGCGCCGGTGAAGGCCGAAATCATTCGCAAATCATTTCGCGGCTCTGAGTTTTTATATACCTTGCGCTTGCAAACGGGTGAGTCGGTGATGGCGCATGTGCCCAGTCACCACGACCACAAGCTAGGCGAGTGGATCGGCATTCGCGCCCAGGTGGACCATGTGGTGCTATTTGACCGGCCAACTCGGAAGGACTAAGCAAATGGGTTCAGCAATCCGACCCGGGCCTGCTCGGGCTTGTGCAGGCCTCCGTTAGCAAACCCTGCGCATCAGGTCATAGCCGATACCTGCACTGGCACTCCGCTCAGCACCGCATTGCCCGACAGCGGATCGCGCGCGCTGTCGCTCAGCAAGGCATTGAGGTTGACGCCGGGCCGAATCGCTGCCACTTGCAACTGGCTCCCCGGCAGATCATGGCCCCAGCCGTGCGGTAGGCTGACTACGCCGGGTATCATGTCCTCGCTGATGTCGACGGGCGCGCACAGCGTCGTGCCTTGCGCGCTGAGTTGCGCTAAGGCGCCTTGTACCAGGCCCAGGCGCTTGGCGTCTTGCGGGTGGATGAGCAAAGTGCAGCGCTCGGGGCCTTTGGCCAGCACGGGCAAGTTGTGCATCCAGCTATTGCCCGAACGCGTATCGCGCCGCCCAATCAAGAGCATGCCGTCTTGCACGGTATCCACTGCCGCCTCTACATGCGCTAGGTCGGCCAGCACCAAGGGCGGTGCCAGCTCAATTTTTCCTGAGGGCGTACGCAACATTTCGGGCATGCGGCTTTGCAAAGCGCCTAAGTCGATGCCACCCGGCGCGGCCTTCACCTGCTCCAGCGTCAGCCCATAGGGCCC
>JAEMRG010000318.1 GCA_016463455.1 Rhodoferax sp. | reverse complement strand
GCGTCGCTTTGGCCCGCTTCGGTCCAGGTTTCAAACGGGGTGTCATCGGAAATGCTGGAGTCAAAAAACGCGGTGGTGTAGTTGGCCATGGTGTGCGCGCTGCCCAGGTAATGGCCGCCGGGTGTTACGCCCTGGAAAGCGCTCATGGCCAGGGAGTTTTCATCGACGGTAACGCCATTCACATAGCTGTGCAGCGCGCCGCAAAAGTCCGCGTCCATCATGAATTTTTCATAGCTCATGGACAAGAGCCCGTCCAAAAAGCCAGCCGCATGCAAAATGAAATTGGCCCCGCAATGGATGGCCGAGAGCATAGACATGACACTCTCTTGCATGGCCTGGCCGTCGGGCAATTTGGAGGTAGTAAATGACCCGGCGCAGCGCAGCGGCAAATTGAGGCGGCGCGCCAATTGGCCCACCACCATCGAGCCTATGGCTGGCTCGGGCGTGCCAAAGGTGGGCGAGCCCGAACGCAGCGACATGCTGGACAAAAAGTTACCGTAAATCACCGGCGCGCCAGGCCGCTCCAACTGGGTGAGCGCGCAGCCGACCATGGTTTCGGCATGCGCTTGCGCAATCGCACCGGCATTGGTCACCGGCCCCATGGCACCGCCCAAGATAAAGGGCACGATCACCGCCGCCTGGTTGGCACGCGCATAGGCGCGGGCCGCCTTGGTCATGGTGCCATCCCACAGCAAGGGCGAATTCACATTCACATTGCCCAGCACGACGCAGTTTTCGTCGACAAACTTTTCGCCAAACAGAATGCGGCTCATGGCAATCGAATCCTCGGCACGCTGCTCGGACGTGATAGAGCCCATATAGGCTTTGTCCGAATAGCGCATGTGCGAATACACCATGTCCAGGTGCCGCTTGTTCACGGGCACATCGGTAGGTTCGCACACCGTGCCGCCGCTGTGGTGCAACCAAGGGCTGCTATAGGCCAGCTTGATAAAGTTTTGAAAATCTTCGATGGTGCCGTAGCGCCGCCCCCGGTCCAGGTCCATCACAAAGGGCGAGCCATAGGCCGGCGAGAACACAATGTTCTTGCCGCCAATGGGCACGCTGTGCGCCGGGTTGCGGGCATGCTGGGTGAACTGCGTCGGTGCGGTTTTCAGCACCTCTTGCAAATGCCCCGGCTCAAAGCGCACGCGCATGCCATCGACCTTGGCGCCGGATTTTTTAAACAGCGCCAGCGCCTCGTCGTCGTCGCGGATGTCCAGGCCGATCTCAGCCAAGATGCGGTCGGCCGTGGCCTCGATTTGGAGCAGGCTTTCCTCGCCCAGCACCTCGTAAGTGGGGATGACGCGCTTGATGTAAGCCGGGCCCGTGGGCCGGGCGTTCGGGTCGCGCCGTTCGCGTCCGCCTACGCGGCGGTTGGCGCGGGCGGGTGGTGCCGCGATGGTGCCGGGCCGGTCTTGGGTATCAGATTCACTCATGCCATTGATCTCCAGATATGCTGCTTTTCGATTGCAAGCTGTTACCGATAATAGAGTGAAAATATAGTTTTGTGACCCGATGGGCTATTCATCCAATCCATTCATTTAATCGATGCAAAAGCGCTTTGACCAGCCCGCCATGGGTAACCTGATCACCTTCGAGGCGGCAGCCCGGACCGGCAGCTTTACCAAGGCGGCGCAGGAGCTTGCGGTCGGGCAACCCGCGGTGAGCCACGCGATTCGCCTGCTCGAGGAGGACTTGGGCGTGGTGCTGTTTGCCCGCCGTCACAAGGGCGTGGAGCTCACCGAGGCCGGTCGCTACTTGCTTGAGCAGGTGACATTGGGTTTGACTTTGATGGACCAGGCTTTGCGTGAAGTACGTGGTATGACACTCGGGCACCAAGTCACATTGGCAGTGTCCACCGCCACCGCCACCTGGTGGCTGATGCCACGGATTGCCCGCTTTAAGCAGCAGCATCCGGGTATTGAGTTGCGTTGCATCACCACCGATATCGACCTGGACTTGGAGCGCGAGCGTATTGACCTGGCCATCACGCTGGGTAGCGGCGAGTTTGCGCAACATGCGCGCTGGCGCTTTGTGGACGAAGAGGTGTTTGCGGTGTGCAGCCCGGCTTTCTTGGCTTTGCATCCCCAATTGCAAACGCCTCAGGATGTGGCCAACAGCACATTGCTGCATTTGGAAGAGCGTTACCGCCCGCGCCTGGATTGGTCTTTGTGGCTTGCGCGTTTTGGCGTCAGCGCAGCACGTGCCGCTAAAGCGCTAACCTTCAATGACTACTCCATTGTGTTGCAAGCAGCGCTGGAGGGGCAGGGCTTAGCCCTGGGCTGGCGCCATATCGTGGAGCCCTTGATCGCGCAGGGACGCTTGGTGCGTCCCATTGCGCAGACCGTGACCACCGACCAGCCGATGTACATCGTGGCCTCCCGCGCCGGACGGGCGCGCCACGACGTCATGGCCTTAAAGGACTGGCTGGTGCATGAGGCGGGCCATGCTGTGGGCGATCTGCCACGCTAATGGCCGCGCGGCTGGCGCTGGCTTAGCGGCGGCCACCCCCCAAGATACTGCCC
>JAEMRG010000317.1 GCA_016463455.1 Rhodoferax sp. | reverse complement strand
GCCCTGTTCAAACACTTCGGCTTTACGCCTGAGAACGTGGCCGATACCGTGCAATCCGCTTTGCAGCGCAAACACTGAACACGCAGACGCTTTTTATTTTCTGGAGAAATGTAATGACTATCAAAGTAGGTATCAACGGATTTGGCCGCATCGGCCGTATGGTGTTTCGCGCTGCGGTGCAAAACTTTTCGGACATCGAGATCGTGGGTATCAATGATTTGCTCGAACCCGATTACCTGGCCTATATGCTGCGTTACGACAGCGTGCATGGCCGCTTTGCCGGCGAGGTATCGATCCAGGACGGCGCGCTGATCGTTAACGGGAAAACCATACGCCTGACGCAAGAGCGCGACCCGGCCAACCTGAAGTGGGACGCGGTCGGCGCCGATGTGGTGATTGAAGCCACCGGCCTGTTCCTGGACAAGCCCACCGCCGAAAAACACCTGGCAGCCGGTGCGAAAAAAGTCATTTTGTCGGCACCTAGCAAAGACGACACGCCCATGTTTGTGTATGGCGTCAACCACGCGAGCTACGCCGGGCAAAGCATTGTGTCCAACGCCTCTTGCACCACCAACTGCCTGGCTCCGGTGGCCAAAGTGCTGCATGACAAATGGGGCATCAAGCGCGGCCTGATGACGACGGTGCATGCTGCCACCGCGACGCAAAAAACCGTCGATGGTCCGAGCAACAAGGACTGGCGCGGCGGACGCGGTATTTTGGAAAACATCATCCCATCGAGCACCGGCGCGGCCAAGGCGGTCGGCGTGGTGATTCCCGAGCTCAACAAAAAACTCACCGGCATGTCCTTTCGCGTGCCAACCAGCGATGTGTCGGTGGTGGACCTGACCTGCGAACTCAACCATGCCGCCACCATGGCCGAGATTTGCGCCGAAATGAAGGCCCAAAGCGAAGGCGCTTTGAAAGGCGTGCTGGGCTATACCGAAGACAAAGTGGTAGCGACCGATTTCCGGGGTGACGCACGCACCTCGATTTTTGATGCCGACGCCAGTATTGCGCTCGACGGCACCTTCATCAAAATCGTCAGCTGGTATGACAACGAATGGGGCTACTCCAACAAGTGTTTGGAAATGGTCCGCGTGGTTAGCAAATAAGATTGCGCCAGACGCGCTGCAACCCGCCTAAACGGCGGGCGGCGCACCACCAGCAGGGCGCACGCTGACTTCGGCGCTGCTGATTGTTTGCAAGCCCTGCGCCGTCTCCAGCAACAAAGCGCCTTGCGTATCCACACCGCGCGCGATGCCACCGAGGCCATCGCTGCAGAGCACCTCGCGCCCGTGCAGCGCATCACGCTCTTGGTAAGCGCCGCGCAAAGGGCCCAGGCCTTGGTCCGCAAATTCCAAGACCGCTTTGACCACCGCCGGCGCAATCAAGCCGAAAGCCTGCGCCGCATCGGCCTCGGGCCTTAGCTCTTGCAGCCAGGCAGGCGGCGTGCGCAAACCCTCTGCAGCGCGCGGCCCGATGTTGAGACCGATGCCGATCACCGCGTAGCGCAGCGCGCCCATGCTGGCCGTTTCGATGAGGATGCCGCCGAGCTTGCGCTCGCGAAGCCACAAATCATTGGGCCATTTCAATTGGATCTCTGCGTGCAGGCTTTGCGCCACCGCCAGACCTACCGCCAGCGACAGGCCCGACCAGTCCCGGGGCGCCAGAGGCAGGCCGATAGAAAAAGTCAGGGGCAGCGGGCCCGTGCCCTGCGCCTCACTGAGCCATTGCCGCCCCATGCGGCCACGGCCTGCGCTTTGTTGCTCGGCCACCAGGGCAATGGGTTCGACGCGGCCGGTGCGTGCGCGCTCCATCAGCGCGGTATTGGTAGAAGGCAGGATGGGCAAAATCTCGACGCTAAAACCCGGCAGCAGCGGTGCCACGGCCTCCCAGACGGCTTCTGCGGGCCAGCGCAATGCCTTGTCAGCGGGTGCGCCGCTTGCCATGGCCACTCAGCGCTTACGCCAGGCGGCGCGCTTGGGGGCCAGCATGGTGCCCCGGCATTGTTTGCTGCCGCACCAGCAGGGATACTCCGCCTTCAGTTTGCGGGTGAGCGGTTCGTCGGTCACCAGACCGTAGTCATAGGTCAGCTCTTCGCCCGCTTGTAGGTTGCGCAGCGCTTTGATGAAGATGCGGCCCCGCACCTCGTCGGCTTCGCAATTGCCATCGCAAGAATGGTTAATCCACTTGGCCGCATTGCCCTGTTGCAAGCCATCGATCACACGCGTGTCATCAATATGGAAGTAAAACGTATGGTTGGGATTGGCGGGGTCATGCGGGTGGCGTATTTGCGCTTCTTCCCAGGTAATGACTTCACCCAGGTACTCGATCAGGGTTTCGCCTTCTGCAAAATCACGCAATGCAAAAACGCCTTTGCCGTGGATGCCCGAGGTGCGCACTGCCAGTCGGCGCTTAGGGGGCGAGGCGGCAGATTTTGGAGACACGGAAAAATTTGGTATGGTGGATCGTATGGGCGCGCATGTGTGCGCCCGTGTGGGTGCGCGCCCGTGCATGCGCGAGGAA
>JAEMRG010000059.1 GCA_016463455.1 Rhodoferax sp. | reverse complement strand
ATCCGGCCTTGGCCAGCACATAGCCGCCGGTGCACAGCGCACCGAGCGCTATTTGTCGCTGCGCGATGCGCCGCAAGGCAGAGGTCACTTCCGCGGTGCAGGCCGCCTCAACCTCCACTCCACCGCACACAAACACGATATGCGCTGTGCCCATATCCGCCAAGGCCACCGTAGGCGCCAGCGCCAGACCGTTGCTAGCCGCCACCGGGTGTCCGCCAAGACTGGCCAGCGTCCATTGGTACACCTCGTGACCGGCTACGCGGTTGGCCATGCGCAAGGCCTCCACTGCGCTGGAGAGAGCAATGAGCGAGTAATTCGGCAGGGTCAGAAAAACAAAGCGGTAGGGCCGTGCCGGGGCCAATGGCGAAGCCGCCTGGCGGTTCATGACCATGCCCGCACCGAGGCACTGCGGCCTAGCTGGCGGCTGCTCACCTTGCAAATGAAATCCAACACCGGCAATCCCCAATTGGAATGAAAGAAGGCATATTGTGTCCCATTTGCGACCTGTGCTGCCGATTTTCCTTACGCGAAAACGACCAAGGCCGTCGCAAAGCAAGAAAAAAGCCTCGAAACATCGCTGTTTCGAGGCTTTCTATTTGGTGCGGCTGGCAGGAATTGAACCCACGACCCCTTGGTTCGTAGCCAAGTACTCTATCCAACTGAGCTACAGCCGCAAAGCTGGAGAGTTTAGCACAGGGGCTATTTTTAACATCCCTGTGTTTAGAGGTCTAAGCCCCAGCGCGCCGGAACGCTGGCGATGCTGCATCACGTTCGTGGATTGCCAGTAAGCCGACCGTTGTCAAATTCAGGGTTTATGGACCAAACTAGAATACTTTCACTTTTTCACCCACTAGCAAAGGACCCTCCTATGAGCCTGCAATCCATCACCGAAGCCATGCGTCAAAAAATGGGCGAGGACAGCGGTTTAGGCGCCAGTCTGAAATTCGATTGCGGCGCCGACGGCCTCATCGTGATTGACGGCAGCGTGGTACCTAACACCATTTCCAATGAAGATCGCGAAACCGACTGCACCATCGGCATCAGCACAGAAAACCTGCAAGCCATGCTCGACGGCGAACTCAATGGCGTTAGCGCATTTATGAGCGGAAAAATTAAGGTCGAAGGCGATATGAGCGTCGCCATGAAACTGCAAAGCGTGGTCTAAGACCCGCCAGAGCGCGCAAACGCGCTCTGCGGCGTCAAAGCGCTTGCGCGGCAGCGACGGCCTCCCTCGCCGTGCCGCGTACTGCCCCGAACTATTTGGTGGGCCCACCAGGACTTGAACCTGGGACCAAAGGATTCCGGTTTGTGTTGCTTTCGCAACTCCCTGGACTTTGCCTTCACCGTATGCATTGCTGCACTTAGGCGGGTGCCGTCAAGTCTCTACACCTTCAAAGTGATTGCTCACCAAGCTTGGCTCGGCGTTGGCCTATGCATTGCTGCACGTAGCGTTCGCCGACTTTGACACCATCCCTTACACAGTTTCCACGCGTAAGGCACATTTGAAAAATATGAGTCCTCTGCTCTAACCAACTGAGCTATAGGCCCGAGGCGGCATTCTAACGGGCAGGCATGCGCCTAGCCTTTGGACGCACAGGCCATAGCGGCTAGCTGCGCGCAAAATTAAAACCTTGAATAAAGTAGAAGATAAAAATCTTTTTTAACAATAAAAACAAATAAAACTATTTATTTGACGTATTTGTGATAAACTTTTTACCTACCGCAAACAGCCGCTCGCTGTTCTAAAGCGGCCAAGCCCCTAGGGGCGACTTCGTTGACGTGCCGCAGAGGCACAATAAAAAAAGAGATCTGCCGGGGCCGTACTGCACGCGCCCCGGCAGCATCTTGCGCCGCCAAAGCGCTCAATCGCCGGCCAGAAAGAGCGACTGCAAGTCACTCAGAAAATCAAAACCGCGCACCGTTGGACGCACCCAAGCAGCGTCCTGCTCGATCAAGCCTTGGCGCTCTGCCTCGTCCAAAGTAGCCCGCACGGCGCTGAGCGGCATGCCGGTACGGTCCGAAAAATCCTGTAAGGCAAAGCCCTCACGCAGGCGCAAGGCATTGAGCATGAATTCGAAAGGAAGATCTGCGCGGCGCACTTCCTCGCTGCCCGCCAATGGCCGCCCCGCAAGTGCCCGCTCCATGTACAAGCGTGGCTCCCGGTAGCGCGTCTGGCGCACCACGCGGTGGGCAAAGCTGATTTTGCTGTGCGCGCCAGCCCCCAAGCCTAAATAGTCGCCGAACTGCCAGTAATTGAGGTTGTGGCGGCAGCGCATGCCCGCTCGCGCATAGGCCGAAACTTCGTAACGGTCCATGCCAGCCAAGCCTAAGCGCTCGGTAATGCGATCAAGCATGGCATAGGCTAAGTCCTCAGGCGGCAATATCGGTGGGAACTTGGCGAAATAGGTACTGGGCTCCAGCGTCAGGTGGTAGATCGAGATATGCGGCGGACCAAAGGCCAGCGCTTGGTCCAAATCTTGGTCGAGTTGTGCGAGGCTTTGGCCAGGTAATGCGTACATCAAATCGAGGTTGAAGGCGCTAAAACTACGCGCTGCCTCTTCAAGCGCCGCACATGCCTGGGCGCTGTCATGTACCCGGCCCAGCGTCTTTAGGTGCTGGTCGTTAAAGCTTTGCACGCCCACGGACAAGCGCGTGACGCCGGCTTGGGCGAACGCACGGAAACGGTCTTTCTCAAAAGTGCCTGGATTGGCTTCCAGCGTAATTTCACAATCGGGCACTAAGCGAAGGCGGGCACGGATGGCGCTCAGCAGCCTATCTAGGCTCTGCGGTGTAAACAAACTGGGCGTCCCGCCGCCTATGAATATCGAATGAACCGACCGGCCCCACACCATCGGCAATGCCACTTCCAAATCGCGCACCAAGGCATCGATATAAGCATCTTCAGGCAATGGGCCCTGGGGAGCGGCATGCGAGTTGAAGTCGCAATAAGGGCATTTTTGGATGCACCAGGGCAAATGCACATACAGCGACAGCGGCGGTAGGCTGGGCAAATGCAGCACGCCAGGGCGCATCAGGTGCTGCACGTCGTAGGCTTGGTCGCCCACCGAATTACGGTCACCCTCAGTCGCGCTGGCCGCTATCGGAATCATGCCGTGAACCAGTTGGCGCGCATCAAGGCCAGCATCTGCGTAGCGGCCAGCCCCCGGTGGCTGTTGGCGTTTTTAACGGCCTCCGGCAACTGAGCAAAAGTCTGTCCAAATTGCGGCATCCACATCACCGGGTCAAAACCAAACCCCTTGCTGCCCATGGGTGCACGGGTAATTTCACCGACCACCCGGCCCACGGCAATCAAAGGCTCAGGGTCTTGCGGCGAACGCACCGCCACCAGCGTGCTCACCAAGGCCGCGCGGCGGTTGGCGATGGATTGCATTTGCTCCAGCAGGGCCAAGACATTGTTGTCATCGCCTTTGGGGTAGCCCCATTGGGTAGCGTAATACGCGGTGTCCACGCCCGGCAGCCCGCCAAAGGCGTCCACACACAAACCTGCGTCGTCAGCCAGGGCCGGCAGGCCGGTGTGCTGGGCCGCATTGCGCGCCTTGGCCAGGGCGTTTTCTACAAAAGTGCGGTGCGGCTCCGGGCATTCGGGCACGGCCAGTTCACTTTGGCAAACCAGCGTGCAATGAAGTGGCGCAAACATGGCTTGTAGTTCGCGCAACTTGCCTTGGTTATTAGAAGCAATAACGATTTTCATGAGGGGTGCCATCGGCTAGCCTTTCAGATGCACAGGCCACTTGGTTGTAGTGGCCTGCAAGCTTGCGCCGCGACGTGGATTGCAAAAGACGTCGGTCGCACAATGGCAGCCCGATGGTCTGCAAAATCTGACGGGCATCACAGCGCCCGCTTTAGGCATCCGTGGCCACGGCCAAGGGCTGTGCCAGGGCCTGATTTTGCAAAGCCATCAATTCCACAATGCCTTTTTCCGCCAGGTGCAGCAAGGCGTCCATTTCAGCGCGAGAAAAAGGCGCGCCTTCTGCCGTTCCCTGCACTTCAACAAAATGCCCTGCACCGGTCATGACCACATTCATATCGGTATCGCAAGCCGAGTCTTCGGTGTACTCGAGGTCTAGCAGTGGCACGCCCTGCACAATGCCCACGGAAATCGCGGCCACTGACGCAACAATCGGGGATTGATGGATCTTGCCACTGGCCAGCAGGGTCGCCACTGCATCCTGCGCCGCGACAAAGGCCCCGGTGATCGCCGCAGTGCGGGTACCGCCATCGGCCTGTAGCACGTCGCAGTCCAAGGAAATAGTGCGCTCGCCCAGCAGCTTCAGGTCGAATACGGCGCGCAGCGAGCGGCCAATGAGGCGCTGAATTTCTTGCGTTCGACCGCTTTGCTTGCCTTTGGCCGCTTCGCGGTCGCTACGGGTGTGGGTGGCGCGCGGCAGCATGCCGTACTCTGCGGTGACCCAGCCCTCGCCACTGCCGCGCTTGTGCGGCGGCACTTTTTCTTCCACCGACGCGGTACACAGCACCCGGGTCGCGCCAAACTCGATCAAAACCGAGCCTTCAGCGTGCACGGTATAGCCACGGGTGATGCGTACCGGACGCAATGCATTTGCGGCGCGCGCGCCACTGCGGATAAATTCAGTCATGGATAGCTTTCGAAAGGGAACAGGCGCAGCAACACGCTGCTGCAGGGCCCAAGAGGGGACAGACACGCCCTGATGCCGGGCTGGATTATCGGTCGCTTCCCAAGGCAGCGTTGGGACGGAAACTTTGTCGCTGTGCCGGTCACAGCGCACATAGGCGGGTTATTCTTGGGCGCTGTACCGACCCATCAAGGAATGATCAATGCACGTTAACAGTATGACCGGCTACGCAAGTGCGCAAAGCCAGTCGGTCGCGGTGACCCCGTCCGAGCAAACTGCAGCTACGCCAGCAGGGCGCCTGGGCATTGAAATCCGCTCGGTCAACAGCCGCTTCTTGGACCTGAGTTTTCGTCTGCCCGACGAACTGCGCCCCAGCGAACCGGTGTTGCGCGAATTGTTGACCGCCAAACTTAAGCGCGGCAAAGTGGAAGTGCGTGCCGCGATAGAAATGGACAAGTCAGGCCATGTGGCAGCGCCATCGCCAAGCCTGCTGAAAAAACTTCAGCAGACCCAGGCCTTGGTACTGGAGAGCCTGCCCCAGGCCACCCTGCTCAGTGTGGCTGATGTCCTGCGCCTGGCTGGCAACGAGTCGCAGAGCACGCAGGATTGGAGCGAGGAGATCATCGCGCTGGCACGCCAAGGGCTAGACGCTCTGATGGGAGCCCGCGCCCGGGAAGGCGAAAGGCTGGCGCATATGCTGCAGGGTCACATCACCCAGTTGCGCGGTTTGGCAGCCCAGGCTGTACCCCTCGTGCCACAAGTCGTGGAACAGCAAAGGCTGCGCTTTGTCGAAAAATGGCGCGAAGCCATGGCCATGGCGACCGGCGGGGTGACGCCAGAAGCTGCGCAGGACCGGGCCCTCACCGAGGCAACGGCCTTCGCCATCCGCATCGACGTGGCTGAAGAACTGACTCGGCTCAAAGCGCATCTCGACGAATTGGAATCCTTGATTACTAAAGGCGGTGAGATCGGCAAGCGGCTGGACTTTTTGATCCAGGAGTTGCACCGCGAGGCCAACACCATGGGTTCCAAGTCCGCTGCCCTGCCCCTGACCCGTATTTCGGTGGACATGAAGGTGCTCATCGAGCAAATGCGCGAGCAGGTGCAGAACATAGAATGACCGGCACTTCACCCTTGCCCAGCGCCGCTATGGAATATCCGGGAAATCTGTTTGTTGTCGCAGCCCCTAGCGGAGCGGGCAAGTCCAGTCTGGTGCGCGCTTTGCAGGAGCTCGACTCGCATGTGCAGCCCTCGGTATCCCACACCACACGGGCGCCGCGCGGTCAGGAAAAACACGGGCGCGAGTACTTCTTTGTTTCAGAGCCCGAATTTGATGCCATGGTGCTGGGCGACGCCTTTGTGGAGTGGGCGCATGTGCACCAGCACCGCTACGGCACCTCCAAAAAAGCCATCGCCGAGCGCATGGAACAGGGCGCCGATGTGATTTTGGAGATCGACTTCCAGGGCGCCATTCAAATCAAGCAGGCTTTTGCCAATGCGGTGTGCATCTTTATCCTGCCGCCTAGTTGGGAAGAGCTGCGGGCCCGATTGGAGCGGCGCGGCGAAGACAGCGCGCAAACCATCGAATTGCGCATGAAGAACGCTGCCGTGGAGGTCGCCCAGGCCGGAAAATTCGACTTCGTTATAATCAATGAGTTATTTGACCGCGCGTTGTTTGACCTTAAAGCGATTGTTCATGCGCAGCGGCTCAAGTTTGCAGCCCAGGCGCGCAGCCGTGCTGACACCTTCCAAGCGCTCAACATCCCCTAGTTTTTCCGGAGAATTGCATGGCCCGCATCACTGTCGAAGACTGCCTCGCGCAGATCCCTAACCGTTTTCAATTGGTACTCGCCGCCACCTACCGCGCGCGCATGCTCAACCAGGGCCACACCCCAAAAATCGAAAGTAAGAACAAACCCGGTGTTACTGCCTTGCGCGAGATCGCAGCGGGCAAGATCGGTATTGAGATGCTGAAAAAAGTGCCTTTGTAATCGCTTGTTGCATGCACCAAAAGGCCCTAACAAGGGCCTTTTTTTATGTCAGGAAACGATGTAGGCGGCGCTGCCCGTCGAGAGCAATGTGCCGCCAGGTCCGAAAAACTCCATGCGCGTGGAGGCTACGCGCGAGCCCAGGCGCAAGACCTCTGCTTGCAGATCAAAATATTCACCAATGCCTGGTCGCAGATAGTCGATGCGCAGGTCGATGGTACCCAAATTGGCAAAACGGCGCAGTCTTTGCAGGGGTGCTTCGTCCATATGACGCGCTCCGATAGCGGCCATCACGGCGAGGCCGCCCATCGCGTCCAGTCCGGCGCTGATCACTCCGCCGTGGATGCGGTTGTAGCTGAAATGCCCCACCAGCTCCGGCTTCATCTGGATGCGGGCGCGCACCCGCGCAGGGCCTAAATCGTGAATTTTGAGGCCCAGAACCCGGTTAAAGGAAATCATTTCCTCAAATATTTTTTTGAGCCCGCTGACAAACTCTTCCTCAAACACAATGTCCTCCAGCGGCACGGCCGAACGCTTGCGCGCTGCTGCCGATGCGGCGCCGGTTTTGAGCGCGGCACCCAGTGCTATCGGGGAAGAGGCATCAGGCGCCGCCACTAGCTGATCGTGGGGCGCGCTAAGGGCGTTGGCGGGGGATGAGTCAGAAATCGGCATCCGCTGATTGTCACAGGTCTAGGCAAGTGGCGTGTGTAAGGTGGCCACACCCCTAACTTGGGTAAGACCGGCTGCGCCCTTACAAGGCGGAGAAATCCGGCTTCCGTTTTTCCAAAAACGCCGAAAAAGCTTCTTTCGCATGCTCAGACTGAAGCAAACGTCCGAAGGTGGCGCCTTCCTCGGCAATCTGTGCAAGCACCTGGGCTAGCTGGCCTTTTTTCATGAGCCGCTTGGTCTCCATCAGAGCGGGAAGCGGCTTAGCGGCGAGTTTGAGCGCCTGCCTGCGCGCCAATGCGTTGGCCTCCGATGGCGGCACGACGCGGTTGACCAGGCCGAACTCCAGCGCGGTCTCGGCGAGCAGGGGTTCTCCCAGCAGCAAAGCCTCGGCGGCCCGGTGGTAGCCCATTAATTGGGGCGCCAGCAGACTCGAGGCCGCCTCGGCGCACAAACCCAGGTTCACAAAGGGCATGGAAAAAGCAGCGTTATCCCCGGCATACACGAGGTCGCAATGAAACAGCATGGTGGTTCCCACCCCCACGGCTGGCCCGCACACCGATGCCACCAAAGGCTTGGGGAAGGCGGCGATACCGCGCAGAAAACGCGACACATTGGAGTCGGCCGCGTCTGCCGATGGCGGACGGCCCAAAAAATCAGCGATGTCATTACCGGCGCTGAAAATAGCCGGGTCGCCCTGCAATACCAATACATGGACGCTGGGTGCTGCCGCCGCCTCCAGCAGGGCATCGGCGATAAAGCCGTACATGGCCTGGGTGAGCGCATTTTTCTTGTCCACTCGGTTGAGCGTCAAGGTCATGACACCTTCAGAAACATCTTTCAATACGTCTTGCATAGCTACCGCCCCAGCGGGACGCCTTATTCTTTGAAATACACCAGTTGGTGTGTCGTGGCTAGCATGGTGCCGGCCTCACTCCATAAATAGCCGCTTTGGTCGAAAAACCCATCGCGAAATACCTGCCCACGCGCCTGCGCCAACAGATAACCGGCGCCCACCTGCGTGAACTGCTGTGCATCGGCATGGAAATACACCGTCATAGACACCGTGCCAGCCGGCACGTGTTTGGCGCGGCGCAACCAGACGCGGGGGAAAAATATATCCGCATAGGCCGCGATGGCCGGATAGTCCAGCGCGCGGCCGGCACTGTCGCGCACCCACAAGCAGCTGGTGCTGGCCGACTCGGGCGGCAGCGGACTTTCCTGACCATCCCATATTTGCGGCAGCGGCCCTCCCAGGCTACGCATTTCGTAGCGGGAAAACCATTCGACCATGCGCGGCATCTGCACCACTGGTACCTCATGGGGCGGGCGCACTCTTGGCATGGGCAGGTCGTTCGCCCCCCAGGTGCTGCGCCGCGCCGCGGTCAGGGCGGTTCCCGTCAACACACAGGCCTGCGTACCATCCGCCTGGGCTTGGTGAATTTCAAAAGTCCAGTGCTGCGTGGAGCGGTTGGTGCGCGCCACCGAGAGGTGCAGGTGGTAAGGGCCCAAGGCAATCCCCGCCGCATAGTTAACCGTCAGGGACAGCGGAGTGCCAAGGCACTGGGCATGGTCCATGATGGCACGCACCACGGTGGCGGCGGTGATGCCGCCAAACGGCCCGACCATATTGGCCCAAGCCGGCGTGGCCTGGCCCAAAAGCACGCCATCGCCCTGGGGCTCTAGTGCTAGGGCCTGGTCAAAAGGATGCAAGCGCGTCAATTTATTCCACACGCACCCAGGTTTGGGTGCGTCCGAGCATGGGGGTGCCAACATAACCGCGCACTTCCAGTTTTTTCCCACCTTCGATCGGTGTCAGTTTGAGACGGTAATCGGTGCCATTGCTGGGATCCAGAATCTTGCCACCTTCCCACACGTCTTTACCTTCTACTTTTTTACCGCCACGAATAATCTCCATGCCAATTTTGGGTTTGCCCTTGCGGTCGTCGGTGCATTTTTCGCAATTGGCTTCCGGATCAGGATTGACCTCCAGTCCGCGCACCACCACAGCCGACAGCTCACCCGCGGCGTTGGTAGCAATACGCACTTCGGCTTTGGGTTTACCGGTCTTGTCGTCAATGGTGTTCCAAAGGCCCAAGGGGCTCATCTGTGCAAATGCCACTCCGCTGAAGGCTGCAAGCAGTCCGATTACTGTCATTTTTTTCATCGTGTTTTCTCCTAGGTTTCGTTTTAAGGGTGGGTGAATGTAAGGCGCTTTAGACCAGCGCCGCGTCCGTGTCCATCAGCACCGCGCTGCCCTGGCGGGCGGTCTGCATCAGGCTGGTGGTTTCAGGAAAGAGTTTGGCGAAGTAAAAACGCGCGGTTTGAAGCTTACCCAGGTAAAACGGGTCGGCATTACCCGCTGCGATCTGGCGCAATGCCACCTGGGCCGTGCGGGCCCAGAAATAGCCCAGCGTCCAATGGCCGGCAACGCGCAAATAGTCCACCGCTGCTGCACCCACTTCGTCGGGGTTTTGCATGCCTTTCATGGCGATGTCCATGGTGAACTGCGTCATTTGCTGGCCCAGGTCGACCACCGGTTTGATGAATTCGGCCATGGATTCATTCGCCGCTTCTTCTTGCGCCAGCTGCGTTACCAGCTTGCCGAATTTGCGCAGCGTGGCGCCGTTATTGCCCAGGATTTTGCGGCCCAGCAAGTCCAGCGACTGGATGGTGTTGGTGCC
>JAEMRG010000316.1 GCA_016463455.1 Rhodoferax sp. | reverse complement strand
GCTGGAGCCGCCTGAGCACACGCGCCTGCGCACCATGGTCAACCGCGCTTTTGTGGCTGGGCAAATAGAACGCTTTCGTCCGCAAATCGCCACACTGGCGCATGCGCTGATCGACCGTTTTGCGGCGCAAGGCCATGCCGAATTACTCAGCGCCTTTGCCGACATCATCCCCGTCACCATCATCGCGCGCCTGCTGGGTGTGCCCGAGGCCATGGGCCCACAGCTGCTGCGCTGGTCGCATGACTATGTGCGCATGTATATGTTTGGCCGCACCAAGGCAGACGAGCTGGCGGCCAACCAGGCGGCGGGCGAATTTGCCGCCTATGTGTGCGGCCTGATCGCGCAGCGCCGCAGCCAGCCGCAAGACGACCTCATCAGCAGCATGATCCGCAGCGACCGCTCTGCCAAGCCCATGAGCGACGAGGAACTGGTCTCCACCATCATCGTGCTGCTCAACGCCGGCCACGAAGCCACGGTGCACCAAATCGGCAACGCCGTCATCACCATCCTGGACAGCGGGTTGGATCCGGCCACCTTGTTTGCCGACGAAGCCACAACCCAAGCCACGGTGGAAGAGTGCCTGCGCATCTGTCCCCCGGTGCATATTTTTTCGCGTTACGCGCTGCAAGATGTGCAACTGGCCGAAGGCGTGCATATTAAAAAAGGTCAAAGCATTGGCCTCATCCTCGCCGCCGCCAACCTGGACCCGCTGCAATTTACCGAGCCCCTGGGCTTTATGCCGCAGCGCAATCAAGGCGCCAACCTGTCCTTCGGCGCCGGTATCCACTTCTGCATCGGCGCGCCGTTGGCAAGGCTGGAGTTACAAATCGCGCTACCCATCCTCTTTGCCCGACTGCCCGGATTGCGGCTCGTGCACAGGCCAGAGGTCAAAGATGTGTACCACTTTTATGGGCTGGAGCGGGTGGAGGTGGTGTGGGACTAGGGTGAATCAGGCCTTTTCAAGTTGAAAATGGATCTACAATAATGTATATCTTTTGGAGTCGTCATGAACCTTCATATTGCCAAGTGGGGCAACAGCCTTGCGGTGCGCCTACCCGCCGCCTATGTGCGCCAAGCCGGCCTCAAGGAAGGCGACCAATTGATTTCCCAACTGGGCACTGACGGCGCATTGCACCTTAGCGCGCCCTCACGCTGGAACCGCAAAGCCTTTGCGCAAGAATTGGCGCGAGACACCCAAGACATGCCGCTGGGTAGCCCGGTGATGGAGCAATTGCGCCAAGAGGCGCGCTATTGATGCTGTATGTTGACACCAGCGTCTTGGTTGCGCTGTGCACCCATGAGGCTAAAACAGCCCAAGCGCACAAGTGGTACGCGGTATGTACCGACGACATCGCAAGCGCCGCCTGGTGCGTCACCGAATTTGCCAGCGCCCTGGGCATCAAACAGCGCACCGGGCAATTGACACCGGGACAAGCGAATACCGCCTGGGCGCAGTTTGAACGCATTTGCGCCAATGACTTGCAATTGCTGCCGGTGGAACCCAGTCATTTCCACCATGCCGCCACGCTGTGCAAGGACGTCAACGCTGCCTTACGCGCAGATGATGCGCTGCACCTGGCCTGCGCCATCGCCGCCCGCGCCACAGGCCTAATTACGCTGGACAGCGTCATGGTTAAAAATGCCAAACGCTTGAAGCTCAAACCGCTGACGCTGTAGCCGCAGTCCCCGTTTGGCATGGTGCCCGTTGCGCTTCATTTGAAAACTGGTTAAAGTAATGATTCCTTACTTTGGATAAGAGCATGCTCGCCAAAATCACCGCCAAAAACCAACTCACCCTGCCCAAGAGCCTGACGCAGGCCGTGGGGGCGACCGAATACTTTGATGTGGAGGCGCGTGACGGGCAACTCATCTTGACGCCCGTGCGCATTCAGCGTGGCGATGCGGTGCGCGCCAAATTGGCCGAGCTGGACCTGACAGACGCAGACGTGGCCGCCGCGGTGGCATGGGCCAGAGCGCCTGCGCCAACATCTGAATCACCACCCGTCATGGTCAACGAGCCTGCTGCGACTTATGCCGTTACGCCTGCCAAGCCCAAGAAGGCGGCTGCCAAAAAGGACAAGCCCATAGCATGAGCGCCGCTGTGCGCGTGGTACTGGACACCAACGTGGTCTTGTCTGCACTGGTGTTTCGCACTGGCGCAGCTGGACAGGTGCGGCTGGCTTGGCAGCGTGGGCTGGTGCTGCCGCTGGCCAGCACAGCCACGGTGCAAGAGCTGGTGCGCGTCTTGGCTTACCCCAAGTTCCGTTTGTCGAAAGCTGAACAAGACGAGTTACTGGCCGACTACTTGCCGTATGTCGAAACCGTGCGGATTCCACAGCCACCTCCCACGGTGCCCGATTGCCGCGATGCCTTGGACTTGCCGTTCATGCACTTGGCGGTGGCAGGCAAAGCGCAGGTGCTGGTGACTGGCGACCGCGATTTGCTGGCCATTGCCGCCGAGTTTGAGCGGGCCAGTTCGTGTCCCATCATGCCTTTGGATGTTTTTTGCCAAACCTACTGTGTTCAGGGGGAGGTG
>JAEMRG010000315.1 GCA_016463455.1 Rhodoferax sp. | reverse complement strand
AGCGAGAAAGTCATCCAATGGCAAAACTGATTGTGATTTCATGGCGTGACCTGCCGGCGCAGGTGGTGGTCAAGCGCGGACGCGAAACCGGCAAGGTGCAGCTCTCGCATCGCTTTCAGGAAGCGGTGGATCGGGCGGCCATGCGGGCCGGCAAGTCCAGCGCCGGCGACTACCTGGCCGACTGGAAACGCAGCGAGCCGCTTGAGTGCGGCGACGACGTTCAGGAGCAGGCCAATGCCGAGGCGGCCCGCATCGAGGCGCGCTATTCGGATGAGGACTTGCTACGCATCATCCGGGCCCATGGCGTCGATGACACCTTGCCAACGCCCACGGTGATTTCCGCCGAAGAGGCGGATGTTCCGCTGCCTGAGGGGGAGCACTGATGTACGCGGTACGCCGCTGGTCAGTGCGCCATGCGCGCGGCCTAGAAATTTTTTACCAGGGCTTTGAGCGCGCCCTGGTGGCTTTGCATCCGCTGTGGAAAGCTATCGGCTACCAGCGCCTGGAAACGCCGGTGGCGGTGGTGGAAAAAGCGGTCAAAGGTTTGTTGTTTGACTGCCAGATGTGTGGTCAGTGCGCCTTGTCGAGTACCGGCATGTCCTGCTCCATGAATTGCCCCAAAACCATACGCAACGGCCCTTGTGGCGGTGTGCGCGCCAATGGCAATTGCGAAGTCAAACCGGAAATGCGCTGTGTCTGGGTCGAGGCTTTTGAAGGCAGCCAGCGCATGCAAGCGGGCCGTGAGGCCATCAAAGTGGTGCAGTTCGCAGTGGACGGGCGCCTCAAGGGTAGCTCTTCCTGGCTGCGCGTGGCGCGCGAAAAGGGTGAAGGCCCAAAGCAGGAGGCTAAAGCATGAGGTTTGACGACGAGCCGGTGCCCGGCTACCCCTTACCCATATTGCCAGGGCACACCTCCCCCGGACGCTTGGAGCGCGTGCTGCGCGGCGGTGGCTTTGCGATTACTGCGGAACTGGAGCCACCCGATTCGGCGGACCCCAGCGAGGTCTATCGCCGCGCCAGGGTTTTTGACGGCTATGTCGATGCCATCAACGCCACCGACGGCAGCGGCGCCAATTGCCATATGTCCAGCCTGGCGGTATGTGCATTACTCACCCGCGTCGGCTACGCGCCGGTGATGCAGATTTCCTGCCGCGATAAAAACCGGATTGCCATCCAAGGCGACATCCTGGGCGGTGCGGCCATGGGTGTGTGCAATATGCTGTGCCTCAGCGGCGATGGCGTGCAAAGCGGCGACCATCCGCAGGCCAAGCCGGTTTTTGACCTCGATTGCATGTCGCTTTTGGAAATTGGCCGCGACATGCGCGATGCCTACCGCTTCCAAAGCGGGCGCAAGGTCACTTTTGCGCCGCGCGTGTTTTTTGGCGCGGCGGCCAACCCTTTTGGTCAGCCTTTTGACTGGCGCGCCCAGCGCCTGGCGAAAAAAGTGGCGGCTGGTGCCCAATTTATCCAAACCCAGTATTGCTATGACGTGCCGCGCCTGCGCAGCTACATGAAAGAAGTGGAAGATCTGGGCCTCTTGGACAAAGTCTTTATTTTGGTGGGCGTGGGCCCTATGCGTTCGGCTAAAGTGGCCGAGTGGATGCGCAGCAATGTGCCAGGCGTGCACATCCCCGATGCCATCATCAAGCGCATGGCCGGGGCGGAAAAACCGGCTGCCGAAGGGCGTAAAATTTGTACTGAAATCATTCAGGAAGTCAAAGAAATCAAAGGCGTGGCCGGGGTGCACATCATGGCTTACCGGCAGGAAGACTCGGTGCCCGAGATCGTGACCAACTCCGGCGTGCTGCAAGGCCGCGTGCCCTGGTACCCCGGGCGCGACGGTGCTGCGGCGGAAGTGCCGCATTTTCCCCCGCCCGTGCTTGCGGCCGTTTGAGTCCTCCCATTTTTCTAACGTGTTTTTTCTAATCCACAGGATGTAATGTGACCGATACCATCATCAGTTCTGCGACCCGCGAGGTCGTCATCGGCTTTGATCGCCCCTTCGTCATCATCGGCGAGCGCATTAACCCCACCGGCCGTAAAATTATGGCCGCCGAAATGATGGCCGGCGACTACAGCCGCGTCATTGCCGATGCGCTGGCGCAGGTCGAGGCGGGCGCGCATATGCTGGACGTGAACGCCGGTATCCCGCTGGCCGACGAGCCGGGCATGCTGGCCAAAGCCATTCAGCTAGTGCAAGGCGTGACCGATGTGCCCATCTCCATTGATTCGTCCATCGTCGCTGCGCTGGAAGCCGGCCTGGCGGTGTACCAAGGCAAGGCGTTGGTCAATTCCGTGACTGGCGAGGAAGACCGGCTGGAAACTGTGCTGCCGCTGGTGAAAAAATATGGCGCTGCGGTGGTGGCTATTTCCAACGACGAAACCGGTATTTCGCAAGACCCGGATGTGCGTTTCGCGGTGGCCAAAAAAATTGTCGAGCGCGCAGCCGATTACGGTATTCCGGCTTGCGACGTGGTGGTGGACCCGCTGGTCATGCCGATTGGCGCGATCAACCAGGCCGGCGTGCAGGTCATGCGCC
>JAEMRG010000314.1 GCA_016463455.1 Rhodoferax sp. | reverse complement strand
GCCAGCCACTTGGGCGCGGGCGCTTTCGTGCGGCGCGTCGCGGCCACTGGCCGGGGTGGCAGCATGCAATTTACCGCGGGCTTGCGGGGCGTTCATGCGTGCAACTCCAGGCCGAGGTGGTGGATGTCGGTGGCCGTTTCGCCCTGGCTTTCCAGCCAGAAACGCCAGAGCAAATTGCCCAGCACCTGGCGGCGGTAGTCGCCGCTGGCGCGCATGTCGGAAATGGGCGAAAACTCGGCGCGCAGCGTGTCTATGGCGGCGCGTACCGTGATCTCATTCCAAGGTTGGCCGCGCAAAGCCGCTTGCGTGGCGTGGGCACGCGCAGGCGTGGCGGCCACGCCGCCCGCGCCGATAGAGGCCCGCGTCACCTTGCCACCTTGAATGTGCAATTGCAGTGCCAGGCAGACGGCTGAAATATCGTCTTCCGTGCGCTTGGAAATTTTGTAAACGCGAGCCAACTCGCCCCGCTGCGGGCGCGGCACTTTGATGTAGGCAAGCACCTCGTCCCCGGCCATGCAGTTTTGCCGGTAACCGGTATAGAGCGCTTCCAGCGGCATTTCGCGGTAGCCGCGCGTGCTGGCCAGCACGATGTTGCTGCCCAAGGCGATGAGCAAGGGCATGGAGTCGCCAATCGGAGAGCCATTGGCCACATTGCCGCCTAGGGTGCCAGCCTTGCGCACCGGCAGGCCGGCAAAACGGTCGGTAAAGTTTTGCAGCTGCGGGCGGTCTTTGACCAGGGCGGCAAAGGCGTCGTGCAGATTGACCGCCGCGCCGATAGCGATGTGGTGCGGGTAGCGATCCACCTGGCGCAGCTCGGCCACGCGTGTGGTGTCGAGCACGCGGGCAAATTGGCGGTGCTGTTTGGTCACCCACAGGCCGACATCGGTGCAACCAGCGACCAGTTGTGCCTCCGGTTGCGCTCGTCGCAGGGCCAACAAATCGGCCAGCGTTGTGGGGGCGAGATAGGCACTATCGGGCTCGGTGGATGGCGCCAAGGCCTTAAGTTGCTGACGCAAGGCCGCACTAGCCAAAGGCATGGGCGGCAAGGCTTGCATACGGCAGGCAGCTTCCAAAATAGGACGGTAACCGGTGCAGCGGCACAGGTTGCCCGACAAGGCCTGTTGCGCGATTTCGCGCGTCACGGGCTTGTCGCCCGATTGCTCGTACAGCGCCGCCATGCTCATCACAAAGCCCGGGGTGCAAAAGCCGCATTGCGAACCGTGGCACTGCACCAGGGCCTCTTGCGCGGGGTGCAAGCGGCCATCCGGGGCGGCCAGGTCTTCTACCGTCCACAGCGCCATACCATCGACTGAATGCGCCAGTTTGATGCAGCTATTGACCGCACGCATTTGTAATTTGCCACCGAGCAACTGCCCCAGGACCACCGTGCAGGCACCGCAATCGCCCTCGCCGCAGCCCTCTTTGGTGCCAGTTTGGTGCAAATCCTCGCGCAGCACTTCCAACAAAGTGCGCTGCGGCGGGACATCGTGCAGGGTGTGCAGGACGCCGCCCTTGACAAAGCGGATGGGCTTGGTTGGTGCTTTCGGTAGGGTCATGGAGCTTGGCGATGCCTCAAACAGGTGCAAGGGTAAATCAGGACAGCCTGCGCTGGCCTTGACGCTAGCATACGCACTCTTTTGAAAACCCAAGCGCCTTCTCTGCCCCATCACCCGCCGCATGACTTTTCCCCGCCTTGAACTGACCGGCATCACCAAGGCCTACCCCGGCGTGGTGGCCAATAGTGCGGTGTCGCTGACGGTGCTGCCCGGACAGACGCATGCGGTGCTGGGCGAAAACGGCGCGGGCAAGTCCACGCTGATGAAAATCATCTACGGCGCTATCAAGCCCGATGCCGGCCAGATGCGCTTTAACGGCCAGCCCGTGCAGATCCGCAACCCCAAAGAGGCGCGCGCCCTGGGGATCAGCATGGTGTTTCAGCATTTCAATTTGTTTGACACGATTACTGTGGCCGAGAACGTCTGGCTGGGCCTGGACAAAAGCCTGAGCCTGGACCAGGTGAGCGAGCGCATCAGCGACAAGGCACGCCAATACGGCCTGGACATCGACCCCGCGCGTCCGGTGCACACGCTAGGCGTGGGCGAGATGCAGCGGGTGGAAATCATCCGTGCGCTGCTGACGCAGCCGCAGTTGCTGATATTGGACGAACCGACCTCGGTACTCACGCCGCAGGCGGTGGAAAAACTATTTGTGGTGCTGCGGCAGTTGGCCTCGGAAGGCTGCAGTATTTTGTACATCAGCCACAAGCTGCACGAAATCCGCGCGCTGTGCAATGCCTGCACCGTGCTGCGCGGCGGCAAGGTGACGGGGGTGTGCAAGCCGGCAGAAGAGTCCAACGCCTCCCTGTCCAAGCTGATGATTGGCGCCGAACCGCCGCAGCTAAAACATGAAGTGCGCGAACCCGGCGCGGCGCGCTTGACGGTACGCGATTTGCGCTTAGCGCGCGAAGACCAGTTTGGCGTGGATTTGCAGGGCATAGACCTGCAAGTGCGCGCTGGCGAGGTGCTGGGTATTGCGGGCGTTTCAGGC
>JAEMRG010000058.1 GCA_016463455.1 Rhodoferax sp. | reverse complement strand
TTTATCTATTTCGCACGCGCCGTGGTGATCGCCGTGTTTATCAGCCTGCCGCTGTCGCCCACCAGCGTGTACATCTTCAGCGCCATTATGGGCTTGTTGTGGCTTTCCACCGTTCCGGCCACCAACGCTGCGATTGCGCAAATCTTCGGCGTGGCGCACCTATCCATGCTGGGTGGCTTCGTGTTTTTAAGCCACCAAATTGGCTCTTTTTTGGGGGTATGGCTGGGCGGCTATATGTATGACACCACGGGCAGCTATGACTTGACCTGGTACCTCTCGATTGCCCTGGGTGTTTTTGCCGGTTTGGTGAACCTGCCGGTCAAAGAAGAGGCCATTGACCGCAGCCCTGCGCTCAGTGCGGCCCATTGAAAATGGACGAACACCCTTCGCTATCCGGCCATGCGGGTAGAACTCCCTTCAAACGCGTGCTGCTGATGCTGGCGGTGACGCTGGGACTGGGCGGGGTGTTTTATTTGTATAGCCATCCGCAACTGGTCATCATGCTCAGCGATCAGGTGTGGGCTTGTTTCTAGCCCGGCCCGCATGCCGCTCCTAAAAGTTTCCGCCTTATGAATACTGCCGTCCACGGCGACTTGCAAGTCGTCATCATTACCGGCGCATCTGATGGTATCGGCGCCGAAATGGCACGCCAATTAGCGCAGCGCCATGGCCCCGCGCTAGCCCTGGTGTTAGCCGCCCGCTCGCTGCAAGGTCTTGAAAATACGGCCACCCACTGCCGCGGACTAGGCGCCCAATGCTTAGTCGTGCCGACGGATGTGGCGCAAGAAGACCAGTGCCGAGCGCTCATCGCGCAGGCCGTGGAGAATTTCGGGCATATTGACACGCTGGTAAACAACGCCGGGGTGTCGGCACAAGCCTTGCTCGCCGACGTCCAAGCCGAAGATTTGCATTGGTACCAAAGCCTGATGCAGATTAACTTATGGGGCAGCGTGTGGTGTACCCATGCGGCGCTGCCCTACCTGCAAGCGCGCAAA
The DNA here is from genome assembly GCA_016463455.1 of Rhodoferax sp. GTDB lineage: Bacteria > Pseudomonadota > Gammaproteobacteria > Burkholderiales > Burkholderiaceae_C > Allorhodoferax. The sequence continues at coordinate 9,099 of JAEMRG010000058.1, read as the reverse complement.
GGCCGCATCGTGGCGGTGTCCTCCCTGGCTGGTCTTATTGGGGTGCCTGGGCGCACGGCCTACAGCGCCACCAAATTTGCCATGACCGGATTTTTTGAGGCCTTGCGTTCGGAGCTGGTGGGCGCTGGGGTCAGCGTCACAATTGCGTTTCCCGGCGTGGTGCTGACCCAAATCCGCCACCACGGCCTCAACGCCAAGGGCCAGACGGCAGGCAGCAGCGGCCTGCGTGAGGACAACGGGATGGGCGTGGCTCAATGCGTGCGCTTCATCATCGCGGGCATGCAGGCACGCGAGCGCGAAGTGGTCATGACCAGCGCAGGAAAAATCGGGCGCTTTATTAAATTGATTGCGCCGGGGATCGTCGAGCGCATGGCGATGAATGCGCTCAAAGACGAGGTCAAGCCCCGATGAATCCCCACCATGCAGGACCCTTGGGGGAACCCTCGCCCTGGCTGGTGCGTTGGTCGCACCTGCTGGCACCGCGCTCGCGCGTGCTCGATGTGGCCTGCGGCAGCGGCCGGCACTTGCACTACATGCATACCCTGGGTCACCAGGTCACAGGTGTAGATCTGGATATCAGCACAGCCCAGTCTGTCGCCCCGTACAGCGAGTTGATTCAGGCCGACCTGGAAAGCCAGCCCTGGCCCCTGCATGACGGCCAAGGCCACCGGCTGTTTGACGCGGTGCTGGTCTGCAATTACCTTTGGCGACCCTTGTGGCCTAGCTTGCTCGCCAGTCTGGCGCCCGGGGGCGTGCTTCTTTACGAAACCTTTGCATCCGGCCAAGAACAGTGGGGCAGGCCGCGTAACCCTGACTTCTTGTTGCAGCCCGGCGAGTTGTTAGACCGCTGCCAGGCCTTGCAAATCGTGGCCTACGAGTGCGGCCTGGAAGCGGACCCGCCACGGGTGGTGCAGCGAATTGCCGCTGTGCATAGCGGAGCAAGTGACTTTGCGGCTTTGGCTGCACCGCTAAAATAACATGGATCTTTCACGCCGCGTACGCGGCCTTTTAATTGAAGCATCTAATGCCATTGAATTTTTCACCGGTCCGCGGCAGCATTGTTGCCTTGATTACGCCCATGCTGGACGATGGCGCTGTGGACTATCCAGCATTGCGACGGCTGATCGACTGGCACATCCAAGAAGGCACCGACTGTATTTGTGTCGTCGGCACGACCGGTGAGTCGCCCACGGTCACGGTGGATGAACATTGCGAGATCATCCGGGTGTCGGTGCAGCAGGCGGCTGGGCGCGTGCCCATCATGGCCGGTTGCGGCGCCAACTCCACCAAAGAGGCCATCGCGCTGGCCGAGTTTGCCAAATCGGTTGGCGCCAATTGCCAATTGCAAGTCGTGCCCTATTACAACCGGCCGACGCAGGAAGGCTTGTTCCAACACTTCAGCGCCATCGCCCGCGCCGTGGACTTACCCATGGTGCTTTACAACGTACCAGGGCGCACCGTGGCCGATATGGCGCACGACACGGTATTGCGTCTGGCCAAAGTGCCGGGCATCGTGGGCATCAAAGAAGCCACCGGCAATATCGAGCGGGCCCAGTGGCTGATTAAAGAAGCGCCCGAAGGCTTTGCGATTTATTCCGGCGACGACCCTACCGCCATCGCCCTGATGCTGTGCGGCGGCCACGGCAATGTCAGCGTGACCGCCAATATCGCGCCGCGCCTAATGCACGAATTGTGTGTGGCGGCGCTGGCCGGCAATCCTCGCGCAGCGATGGACATCCAAAACCGCCTGCTGCCGCTGCACAAAGGCTTGTTTGTGGAAGCCAACCCGATACCGGTCAAATGGGCTGCCGCACGCATGGGCTTGTGCAGCCCGGCGATTCGTTTGCCATTGACCGAGCTCAGCGAGCCCCTACGCCCGGCTATGGACGATTTGCTCCAATCCACCGGCCTTATTTGATCACCGCAACCAAAGGTTAATTTGTGAAATCCACCTTCTCCCTCGCGCTACTTGCCGCCGCCATCAGCCTGGGCGGCTGCTCTATTTTGGAAGGCGGCAAAGTGGATTACAAATCCACCGCCAAACCCACGAAATTGGAGGTGCCCCCGGACTTGACGCAACTCAGCAAGGAAACACGTTACGCAGTGGTCAATGGTGCGGTGTCGGCTGCAGGGTCTAAATTGGCGGATCCGACCAACGTGGCTACTGGGATTGCGCCAATGGCGCTTGGCGATATTCGCATGGAACGTAGCGGCAATCAGCGCTGGTTGGTGGTGAAACGGGCGCCCGAGGCCTTGTGGAGTCCTTTGAAAGATTTTTGGCAGGAAAACGGATTTCCCCTCACATCTGAACTTTCCGATGTCGGCATTATGGAAACCGACTGGGTGGACAACAAGGCGCGTATTGCGCAGGACATGATTCGCAGCGCTCTGTCCAAAGTGTTTGAAAACCTGTACTCCAGCCCCGAGCGCCGCAGATTCCGGACGCGCTTGGAGCGCAACGCTAATGGCGAGACCGAAATTTATATCAGCTACCGCAGCATGGTAGAGGTCTATACCACCGAGCGCTCCAACACCACCGCCTGGCAGGCCGGCCCTATCGACCCCGAAACCGAAGCGGAATACCTGAGCCTTCTGATGCGCAAGTTGGGTATGACGACGGTGCAGGCTAGCACAAGCGCCGCACCCGAAATCACCAAAGCGGCGGCAGTCATCGTAAAAGCGGACGCGACGGATGCGTACGTGCAACTGAACGAAGCCTTTGACGGAGCTTGGCGCCGTGTTGGCCTGACCCTGGACCGTTCTGGCTTTACCGTGGAAGACCGCGATCGCAGCAAAGGTCTGTATTTTGTGCGTTACGCCCATAAAGCCCCGGATGCGGACGCTGGCTTGATGCAGAAAATCATGAGTTTCAAATGGGGTAGCGACAGCAAAGATGCTTCTGCGTTGAAGTACCAAATCGAAGTCAAATCAACGGGAGCGCAGAGTGCGGTCAAAGTACTTGATGGCAAGGGCCAAGCGGACACTACGGATGCGGGACGCGCCATTTTGAAGCTGCTGGCTAACGACCTGAAATAAAAGTGCCATGTTGGCCCCTTAGTGGGCCAACACAAAACAGAAGGCGAAAAAAAACCACCTTGCGGTGGTTTTTTTTCGACCAAGTAAAAATTACTTGGCGGCTTCCGAAGCGGGTGCAGCTGGTGCAGCGGGCGCGGCAGCAGATGCGTCAGCAGCGGGTGCTGCAGCTGGTGCGGGTGCAGCAGCAGGAGCAGCTTCTTCTTTTTTACCGCAAGCGGCCAAAGCAGCTGCAGCGATAACGGCAGCCAAAACGAGTGATTTGTTCATGATGTGAAAGTAAATGAGTTAACGAAACAATTTCCGGAAATTGCTCAGGCGGCGTACCGCCCAAACCCCGACAAAAAGCATTCGATCTCTTTTCGCCAGAGAAAATAATTATACAAGATTCGATTCGGGTAAACCCTTTGGATTTAAAAGGGTGCACCACAAAAGTGCCGATTTAATCTACCGTTCGCTTCGCTAACTTTACTCTTGCGCCCTATTTAAGTTCCTGCAGCCAGCCGCTGTCCAACCATTGGCCAAGCAGCTGCGCAGCCCCCGGACTTAGGCGAGCGCAATCCCGGATATCCAAAAAATGGAGGTCTGCCAATTGGCGCACCAATTGCGCATCCCGACCGGAGGCCTCAAAGCTCTCACCGTTGATAAAGATGTGCCGCGCGTGATACAGCATGCGCGTGCCTCGGTCTAGGCGCACACCGTGTTGCAGGCCGCAGGCAGATTCCTGCGGCTGGAACCAGACCGCCGCAGCAGGCTCGCTCAGGTGCTCACCCAAAGTGCGTGCCAGCAAGTCCGGGTCGCGTAAAGCTTTGCTAAGCGCATCCTGCGCAAATGCCTGAAGTTCAAGGGGAATTTGTGCCGGACAGTCGCTCGCCGACTGGCCGGGGTCGCGGTAGCGCTTGGAGGGGATAGATTCGGCGAGTTGTTCCGCCATACCCTGCAATAGAGCTTGCGCCAATTCCACCTGGTCGGGCGCGCGAAAGCCAATGGAATACGTCATGCACTCCCCCTGGGCTGCACCGTCGTGGGCGTAACGCGGTGGCAAGTACAGCATGTCGCCGGGCTCGAGCACAAACTCCTCTTCGGGCTGAAAATCCGCCAAAATCTTTAGCGGCATGCCTTCTTGCAGTGCCAAATTTTTCTGACGGCCGATACGCCAGCGCCTATGCCCCTGGGCTTGCAATAAAAAAACGTCATAGCTGTCGAAATGCGGCCCCACGCCACCGCCGTCGCTGGCGTAACTGACCATGACATCGTCCAGGCGCGCATCCGGCACAAAGCGAAACTGCTCGCGTAGCGCATGTATGCGCGCATCGATCAAGTCCACGCTTTGAACCAAGAGCGTCCAGCCCGGCTGCTTCAAGGGGGGCAGGCTGCGCCGCGCAAATGGCCCATGGCGCAAGCGCCAAGGCTGCTTGGCCGAAGCCGCTTGCTGAATCACCAGTCGCGACTGCACGTCGTCGCGCGCCGCAAGATCAAACAGCGCGCCGCGCGAAAGAAATGCTTGCATGTCCGGTATCGCCTGGCGGATGAGTAAGGGCTTTTTATGCCAATAGCGCTTCATAAACTGCGCCGGAGACAGTCCGCCCAAGAGCGGAAGTGATTGATCAACTTGCATAAGTGGGTCCTTGCTAGGGTGCGGGAACATAGAAACTGCGACAATTGTCCGATGGAAATCACATCACACTGCGTCGTCGCGCTGACCTGGGTTTTAAGCGACACCCTGGGCGAGGAATTGGACGTTTTAGACGAACCGGTTGAGTTTCTGGTCGGCGGCAAAGATTTGCTGCCTGCCATTGAAGAAGCACTGCAAGGCCACGAAGCCGGTGCCGCCGTGCAATTGCAAATCGAGCCAGAGCAGGCCTTTGGCGACTTTAACGAGCAACTGCTCTTTCTGGAGCCCAGGCACTTGTTTCCGGCGGAGTTGGAAGTCGGGCTGACCATTGAAGGTTCAGCCTTGCCTGACGGTTGCCACCCAGAAGCGCCGCGAGAGGCACTGTACACGGTCACGGATATTTACCCCGAACACGTGGTCTTGGACGCCAACCACCCACTGGCAGGCATCGCCATACGTTTACGCATGCGGGTCGAATCGGTGCGCGAAGCCAGCCAAGAGGAACTCCAGCGCGGTTCCACCGGCAGTGGCTTTTTCCGCATTGAGGCCATAGTCGATCCGGGATACGAGCAGCGCACCTTGCACTAAGCGGAGCCAAGGCGGAGCAAGGCCATTGGCTGAGCTCGTTTTTTGACGGTCTATTTTTTGCCGGTCGAGCCGTAGCCACCCTCTCCGCGCTCGGATTCGGGGAAGGCCTCTACGAGATTGAATTTCGCCTGCACCACCGGTACGATGACCAACTGGGCAATGCGCTCCATAGGCTCGATGACAAAGGGCACGGAGCTGCGATTCCAGGCACTGACCATCAGTTGGCCTTGGTAATCGCTGTCGATCAAGCCCACTAAATTGCCCAGCACGATGCCGTGCTTATGACCCAGCCCCGAGCGCGGCAGGATCAGGGCCGCATAGGCTGGGTCTTTCAAGTACATGGCCATGCCAGTAGGCACCAGTTGCCAGGCATTGGGCTGCAGCAGCAAAGGCGCGTCCAGGCAGGCGCGCAAGTCCAAGCCGGCGCTGCCCGGTGTGGCATAGGCCGGGAACTGGTCTGTCAGGCGTGGATCCAGAATTTTGACGTCGATGTGCATAGGAACGAATCGAAAGGAAAGAAAAGATGTGCGCTTGGCGCTTCAAACGGCGGCAAGCGCCGGTAGGCGATTGGCAATCTCGGCGACCAGCATGCGCCCCAGCGCGAGTTTGGAATTACGCGGCATTTCCAAGGTGCCCTGGGCGTCGATCAAAAGCAAAGCATTGTCGTCCTGACCGAAGGTGGCCGGGCCGATATTAGCTACCAGCAAAGGCACGCCTTTACGCAGCCGCTTGGCCGTGGCCTGAGCCTCCAAATCCTGGCTTTCAGCCGCAAAACCCACGCAATACAGCGCGCCACTGCGGGCGCGTTCGGACGCGGCTATGGCTGAAAGAATGTCTGGGTTTTCCACAAAGGCCAGGCTGGGCACCTGGCCGTCGCCTTGCTTTTTGATTTTTTGCGACTGCGCGCTGGTCGGTCGCCAGTCGGCCACGGCGGCGGTGGCGATGAACACATCGGAGTGCTCTGCCTGTGCGTGGCAGGCTGCGTCCATGTCCTGCGCGGATCGGACGTTGATACGCTGCACACCGCGCGGCCCGTCCAGGTCGACGGGCCCGGCCACCAGGGTGACTTGCGCACCCGCGTCCCGTGCCGCACGGGCCAGGGCAAAACCCATTTTCCCGCTGGACAAATTGGTAATGCCCCGCACCGGGTCTATAGCTTCAAACGTGGGGCCGGCCGAAATCAGTACCCGCCGCCCAGCCAGCACTTTTGGCTGGAAGTAGGCAATCAGGTCCTCAAGCAATTCATCGGGTTCGAGCATGCGTCCATCGCCAATTTCGCCGCACGCCTGGTCGCCCTCACCCACGCCGAGCACCAGCGCACCGTCGGCGCGTAACTGCGCTACATTGCGCTGGGTGGCCGGATGCGCCCACATTTCGCGGTTCATGGCCGGGGCCAGTAGCAAGGGCACGCGCTCCAGGGGGCGCGCCAGGCACATCAGACTGAGCAAATCATCCGCACGGCCATGCAAAAGTTTGGCCATGAAATCGGCGCTGCAAGGCGCCACAAGAATCGCATCGGCCTCGCGGCTGAGGTTGATATGCGCCATATTGTTGGGTTCGCGCGGATCCCACTGGGATACATAAACCGCGCGGTTGCTTAAGGCCTGCATGGTCACCGGCGTGATGAACTGGGCAGCTGCCTCGGTCATCACCACCTGCACTTGTGCACCCTCTTTAACCAGCAGGCGGCACAAATACGCCGCCTTGTAACAGGCAACCCCGCCGGTCAGGCCCAAAACTATGTGTTTACCGTTCAAATCCATGCGCTGTCGCCTCTTTGTGCACCGCCGCCATAGCGGCAGCCGCGTCAAAGCGCAATGTAGCAGACACCTATAATCGCGCCTTACCAGCTACCTGAACCTCTGGGTTCGCACTCTGACATGACCAAATTTGTCTTCGTCACCGGCGGTGTAGTGTCTTCCCTAGGCAAGGGAATTGCATCGGCCTCGCTCGCCGCGCTTCTTGAGTCGCGGGGCCTGACAGTCACCCTCATCAAGCTGGATCCCTACCTCAATGTAGACCCAGGCACTATGTCGCCGCTGCAACATGGCGAGGTTTTCGTGACCGATGACGGCGCCGAAACCGATCTGGATCTGGGCCACTATGAGCGTTTTGTGGAAACGCGCATGCGCAAGTCCAACAATTTCACCACCGGACAAATCTATAAAAGCGTGCTCGACAAAGAACGCCGCGGCGACTACCTGGGTAAGACGGTGCAGGTGATTCCGCATGTGACCAACGAGATCCAGGAGTTCGTCAAACGCGGCGCCCGCTTGGGCGAAGCCGATGCGGTGGACGTGGCGATTGTGGAAATCGGCGGCACGGTAGGTGATATCGAGTCCCTGCCCTTTTTGGAAGCCGTGCGCCAGATGAGCCTGCAAATGGGGCCCAACCACAGCGCTTTTGTCCATTTGAGCTATGTGCCTTGGATTGCCGCTGCCGGTGAGCTCAAAACCAAACCCACCCAGCACACCGCCAAGCAATTGCGCGAAATTGGCATCCAAGCCGACGCCCTGGTGTGCCGGGCAGACCGGCCTATTCCCGAAGAAGAGCGCCAGAAAATTTCAATGTTTTCCAACGTGCCGGTATGGGGCGTGATCTCCATGTGGGACGTGGACACGATTTACAAAGTGCCGCGTATTTTGCATGAACAAGGCCTAGATGGCCTGATTTGCGACAAGCTGCGCCTGAACACACCACCAGCCAAGCTCCAGCGCTGGGACGATTTGGTGTACGAAACCGAACACCCCGAAGGCGAAGTCGCCATCGCGATGGTCGGCAAATACGTCGACCTGTCCGATAGCTACAAATCGCTCAATGAAGCGCTGCGCCATGCCGGCATGAAGAACCATGTGAAGGTAAAAATCCATTACATCGATTCAGAAACCATCACCGCGGACACCCTGTCCCAATTGGCCAAATTTGACGCGGTGCTGGTACCCGGCGGCTTTGGTAAACGCGGCATAGAAGGCAAAATCAGCGCAGCGCGCTTTGCACGTGAAAACAAAGTGCCGTACCTGGGTATTTGCCTGGGCATGCAGGTGGCGACCATCGAATTTGCGCGCCATGTGGCGGGTCTCACAGACGCCAACAGCACCGAGTTCGACCCGGACAGCCCCAACCCGGTGATTGCGCTGATCACCGAATGGAAAGACAAAGACGGGACCATCCAAACCCGGGACCACAATTCGGATATGGGCGGCACCATGCGCCTAGGGGCGCAAAGCTCGGACGTAGCCAAGAATACGATCGCGCATCAGATTTACGGCGACGTCGTAACCGAACGCCACCGCCACCGCTACGAAGCCAATGTGCATTTCCTGGACCGTTTGCGCGCTGCCGGCTTAGTCATCTCTGCCATTACCCAGCGTGAGCAACTGACCGAAATGGTGGAGCTGCCGCAAAGCGTACACCCCTGGTTTATCGGTGTGCAGTTCCACCCGGAGTTCAAGTCCACCCCATGGAACGGCCATCCTTTGTTCAATGCGTTTATCAAAGCGGCGTTGGACCACCAGCGTGATGGCAAAAACCTCAAGGTGGCCGCGTGAAGCTTTGCGGCTTTGCGGTTGGACTGGACCAGCCCTTTTTCTTGATTGCCGGGCCTTGCGTAATCGAGTCCGAACAATTGCAAATGGATACCGCAGGCACGCTCAAAGAAATCTGCGCCAGCTTAGGCATTCCTTTTATTTTCAAGAGCAGTTTTGACAAGGCCAACCGTTCCAGCGGCAGCACTTTTCGTGGCCCGGGCATCGAAAAAGGCCTGGAGATTTTGGCCAAAGTCAAACGCGAACTCCAAGTGCCGGTGCTCACTGACATCCACAGCGAAGATCAAATTGCCCAGGTCAGCAGCGTGGTTGATGTGC
>JAEMRG010000313.1 GCA_016463455.1 Rhodoferax sp. | reverse complement strand
CCAAGGCCAGCATATCGGTTTCGGCGCTTGCATAATTAAAAACAGTGCCCTGAGGTTGCAGACGCGTAGAGATCACCTTGGCCCCGGCCGCAGCGCCACCAACATGCGCGGCAATCCCATACCGTGCTAGATCATCTTTGCCGTTATAGACCTCTTCAAATTTGGCCCCAGAGGACATGCGCAGCAAATTTCGGATGGTAGTTTCGCCGTAGAGGGTCCCCGCCAAGGTAGGGGCATAAAGGTCTGCGCGCTCATCCAAGGATTTAATTTTTCCCTCGCGCAAGGCAATGCCGATACCCATGGCCGTAATAGTTTTTGCCATGGAATTGGACAAGAAGCGATGTTCTGCGGTACGCCCGTATCGGTAGCGTTCAACCTGAATGACACCATCTTTAACAATAAGAAGCGCCATGGCTGGCTGGCGGTTCAGGTAATCATCTATGGTCAATCCAGACAGCCCGCTTACCGACCACTGCAATGGAGGCTCCTGGGTTGCGCGATCCAGTTCAAGCGGGCGGCTGGCCGCTTGCATGGCATTTGCTACACCACCAAAAATCCCCGCAATCTCTGCTTGGTGAGTAAACGAGCCCACCCGAAAGCAGGGTTCCATGAACCAGGTACGGGCCGTTCCCACCGGATAGCCTTGCGCCTTACACAGTGCAGCCTCCTCGGGCTCAGCATGCACCCATGCGCCGCACCAAAGGACCGACAACAGGAAAAAACTACGCAATGCAATCATCATGAAGCCTCAGTTTATGCCTTGGTTAGGTATTCTTGGTTGCCCTGTAATGCACATGCGCATTGCGATCGGCCCCGCCAGTGTCATTTTTTACGCAAGCCCAAACCCATCACCGTCGCCACCACGATAAGCGCGCCCAGCACTTGCATCCAAGCAATTTTTTGGTCTAAGAAGGCCCAGGCCATCATCAGGGCGAAGACCGGCTCCACGTTCATGATGGCCGAGTTGCCGACCACGCCCAGGCGCGGCAGCACGGTGAACAGGATGGTGAACCCGGTTCCATACAAAAACGTCAGCAGGCCCAGGCCGATCCAGCCGGCATCGGCGGTGGGCCAGTGTATGCCGCCATTGAGCGCTACGCCCGTGGACGCCAGCACGCCCACGGTCAGCATGGTGGTGAAGGTGCGTACCCGGCCATCGAGTTCGCTGGTCTCGTGTTGCGTCAGCACCAGCGCCAGACCAAAAAACGCCGATGCTGCAAACGCAAAAGCCACACCCACGCCAATCTCTTGCCAGTGCGCTAGCGCACCCAGTCCCGAGATCGCGCCCGATACGTCCAGCGCCAGCGACAGACCCACAAGCAAAAACGGGATGGCTACCAGCAATGCGTGCTCGGGCCGGTGGCCGTAGAGCGCACGCGCCCACAGCGCGGTGCTCAAGGGGTAGGTATTAAAGGCCAGTAATGCCAAGGCGACGGGCAGGCGCGCCACCGAGGAATAAAGGCAAATACTTTGCGCGGTGATCACCAAGCCGATAGCTGGTAGAAACAACCGGTGTCGCGCGCTAAAGGCCCATGGCACGCGGCCACCCCACAAAATCAGCGCTAGCACCATGGCCGTTGCGACGCTGCGGGCGCTGACCGCTGTCAGCACATCAACGCCGTTGTTAAAAGCAAAGCGCGCGGCCACGTGGTTGGCGCCCATCATCAATGCGATCAGGAGCAGGGTGGCAAAGGCCGCGCCCGAAAGCGCTTTGGTGTCAGCGGCCATCGGCGAGTACGGCACGCCTGCACATTGAGCGCTTGGTCCTGGGCGCCAACAGGAAGAGCAGGACGCTGAGCCCAGCCACGCAGGCTAGAGTTTCTTGCATCTCAGTAGCCCATGCCCGAAGGCTTGTGCGGCGCAGTCTGGCCTTTGAAACGTGCGGCAAGCCCGCGGGTGTGTTGCATCAACAAGTTGGTATCCAAGCCCACACAAATAAACGAAACGCCCAACTCCAGGTAGCGGCGCGCCAGGTCTTCGTTGGTGGTCAGGATGCCGGGCGCCTTGCCTGCGCGCAGGATGCGGGCGATGGCATCTTCAATCCGAGCCAGCACCTGCGGGTGCTCGGATTGGCCGGGAAAGCCCAGCGATGCGGACAAATCGGCCGGCCCGATAAACACGCCGTCAACCCCAGGCGTGGCGCAAATCGCTTCCAGATGCTCCAGACCCAAAGCGGTTTCCACTTGCACCAGCACGCAGACCTGGGCATTCGCTTCTTGCGCATAGTGGGCGATATGGCCCCAGCGCGAAGCACGGGCGCCGGCCATACCGCGCACGCCGCCCTGGCCGTCGGCCTGCGGGTAGCGCGCCGCTTGCACCATGGCGTGGGCTTGCGCTGCGCTTTCCACCATGGGTATTAACAAGGTTTGCACCCCCAGGTCCAGGTACTGCTTGACCAGCACCGGGTCGCCCACCGGCAGGCGGGCCAATACCTGATTACCCGGCACCCCGGCAATCGCCTGGGCTTGGGCCAGGATGGAGGGCAGGGTGTTGGGCGCATGTTCGCCGTCAATCAGCAGCCAGTCAAAGCCGGCCAAAGCGCAAAGTTCGGCGCTCAAGGGGTTGGC
>JAEMRG010000312.1 GCA_016463455.1 Rhodoferax sp. | reverse complement strand
AGTTCGGTGGCCTTGTTCACCGGCAGTTTCTTGGTCAGGCTTAAGTGCAACACGCCATGCTCCACACGCGCCTGGCTGGATGCGCCGTCGATTTCTTGTGCAAACTCATACACCGCGCGGTAGCTGCGCGGCGCGCCTTCTAGCGTTTCCACGCGCAACACGGTGGCTTCGATCTGAATGCGCAAATGCGTTTTGCTAACGCCGGGCAAGTCTAGGCTAAAGCTATAGGCTTTCTCGTCTTCTTGCAGCGGGCTGGCGGCCAGCTTGGGCGCTTGCGCGGCGGTGCTGCCGCTCAAGTCGCGCACCAAACGGCCTACTTGGGCATAGGCTTTGCTGCGGGTGAGCGCATCGGCTGCGGAAAGGGAATGAAGTGCCCAGGGGGATGTGGTGGCTGTCAAAAACATAAGGTGGCTCCGATTAGACTGAGCGGCCCTCGAACTGAGGTCCGCATGCCTTCGAGGTGCGCGCGTTTGTTTTGATTTCAAGGTGTTTTCCCCCATGTTTATTCTTCGCATTAAGGCCTTGAAATGGCCTTGCATGGCGCTATGTGCATGCGCTTTTTTTATGCTCTCGCTAGTACCTTTTACGGCACAAGCGCAAACGCCGCAGGGGCCCGTCAAGCTGGCTTTGATCGAGGGCCTGAGCGGGCCCAACGCCAGCGGTGGCGAAGCGGTGTACCGCAACCTGGTCTGGGCCATAGAGCGCGTGAATGCGCGGGGCGGCGTGCCTTGGGGCAAAACATCGCTGCCGCTGGTGCTGGAGCGCTTTGACAGCCAGGGGCAAACGCAAGAGGCGCTATCGGCCTTGCGCCTGGCCATTGACGGCGGCGCGCGGATTATTTTGCAAGGCAATTCTTCTGCGGTGGCAGCGGCCTTGATTGACGCTGTCAATAAACACAACGCCCGCGATCCGGCCCGGCGCGTGCTGTTTCTGAACTACTCGGCCGTGGACCCCGCGCTCACCAATGAAAAATGCAGTTTTTGGCATTTCCGATTTGACGCCCATGCCGACATGCGCATGGCGGCGCTGATGGAATTGGTGCGGGAGGACGCCGCCCTCAAGTCGGTGTACCTGCTGGGCCAAGATTACAGCTTTGGGCAAAGCGTGCTGCGCGAGGCACGGCGCCAGTTGGCCGTCCAAAGGCCCGATGTGCGTATCGCCGGGGACGAATTGCATCCGCTCTTGCGGATCAAAGACTTTGCGCCCTATATGGCCAAAATCAAAGCCAGCGGGGCGCAAGCCGTAGTTACCGGCAATTTCGGGCCGGACCTCACGCTCTTGGTCAAGGCCGCACGCGAGTCGGGTTTTGATGGCACTTTCTACACCTTTTACGGCAATGCGCTCGGCGCCCCGGCGGCCATGGGCGAGGCCGGCGTCGGTAAGGTGATTGCCGTGGCCGATTGGCTGCCCAATGTGCAATCGGCGCAAGCCGAGAGCTTTTACCGCGCTTTTCGGGTCCGCTTTCCTAAGCCGGAAGATGACTACGTGCATATGCGCATGCAGCTCATGGTCGAGGCACTGGCGCAGGCACTAGGGGAGGTCGGTAAACGCGCGAATCCCGATTCGGCAGCGCCCGAAGCGGCGGACATTGCCCGCGCCCTGGAGGGGGTCAGCGTCAGCCTGGCCGGCCAAAGCGGCAGCATGCGAGCGGCTGACCACCAGTTCCAGCAGCCACTGGTGGTGGGCGTGATGGAGCGCCAAGGCGCGCCGGGGGTGAAATTTGACGTGGAAGGCTCGGGCTACGGTTTCAAAGTGATCAAAACCCTGAGCGCTGCCCAGGCCCGCATGCCCGAAAGCTGCACCATGCAGCGGCCCGCGCCCTGAATGTTCTCCGGCGTATGGGCTACGACGGGGGCGTGTGGAGCTGGCGCTGTCTCGCGGGAGCCCTCCGGTATGCAAGGCCGGGGCATTGCGAGGAATGGTTACAATCAGCGGGCTTTGCAGTTCGCGAAGCGCACGTTTGCAGCAGTTCCAGCCGCAATCGCAAGTTCACACTGAAATAAACGGAAACACACCATGATCGCATCTGAAATCAAAGCGGCTGTCGTTAAAGACAACGCCCGCCAAGCCGGTGATACCGGTAGCCCCGAAGTCCAAGTCGCCCTGCTGACGGCTCGTATCAACGAACTGACCCCCCACTTCAAGACCCACGCCAAAGACCACCATGGTCGCCGCGGTCTGTTGCGCATGGTCAGCCGCCGCCGCAAATTGCTTGATTACCTCAAGTTCAAAGACGCTGACCGTTACACCGCACTGATCGCTAAGTTGGGTCTGCGTAAGTAATCCGGGAATATGAACGCGAAGCGCCTGAGTTAGGACACTAGCTCAGGCGTTTTTTACTTCGGAGACAAGGAAAGCAGTACGAAGCTGTGTCATTCCAGAGCAATTTGGCCCCCAGGGGCTCTGGAATGGCATCGTGGGCTGTGACTTTGAATCCGGGCTTTGGCGGGGTGGCCTGCACCTCCCACCTGTTGAGAAAGTAATGGAGATAACCCATGACCATGTTTAAAAAAGTTAGTAAAACCTTCCAGTGGGGCCAGCACACGGTCACCATGGAAACCGGCGAAATCGC
>JAEMRG010000057.1 GCA_016463455.1 Rhodoferax sp. | reverse complement strand
TGGCTGCTGCTGCGCAGACGCAAGCGCCGCCTATGAGCGCTGGCTATTACGCCAGCCCTTGGCCCGCGGAGGATGCGGGCCCGGCCCGCTTGCAAATAGCGCGTCCTGCCAGCGGGCTTAAGCTGCAGCCGGGCCAGCGTTTGCACAGCACCCACCGCAACACCACGCTATCGACCATGACGGTGCTGGGCGACCCCGGCCAGGTGTACTTGCTGACGCACTCGGCCTTGCGCTCCAACTTCGGTTTACCCACCACGTCCTGCGTGGAGCGCATCGATCCGATCACGCTCAAGACCTTAGAAAGCTCGGGCCGTTTACCCGGCGGCCCCATGTGGCCAGGTGGTATGGCGCTGCACCGCAATGGCGGTTTGTATGTGGTCTATGGCCGCTATGCGCACCGCTTGGATCGGCATTGCGCCCTGAAGCAGAGCCGCATGTTGCCGGTCGAGCAGCCCTACAACTCTTTTGTGATTTTGGACAACGGGCTGATCGTCACCAAAAATTTGTCCGATAGGCAGGCAGCGCAGCTGAGCGTGCTGGACCCCGAGGGCTTGCAATCGGTGTGCGCCGATGTGCGCTGCTCGGAACCGTCGATTGCGCGCTTAAGTGCCGTGGGCAATACGGTTTATGTTGTGGGCGTGCGTTCTATTTTTCGATTCCTCTGGGACGAAGCCGCGCAGACCCTGCGCTTAGACCCGCACTGGCGCTGGGATTACATCGGCCAAAGCGGGCAAAGCTACGGCTGGGATGCGGTCATCGACGGGCACAGTGCCTGGTTTATGGACAACGGCCACCACCGCTACCGTATCAATATGCAGGGCGCCGGCGTCAGCCAAACGGCCAATCGCTTGTTGCGCGTGTCGCTGCAAGATTGCAACCAGCACGCGGCCTGGGAGGTTGGCGGTCTGCCTGGCGGCAGCATTACCAATCCGCCCTTGGTGGACGTGCATCGGCGCATCGTGCTGGGCTATGACTCAGCGAACCGCTTTATGCGCGCCTGGCGCTTTGGTGATGCGATACAGGATTTGCAGCCGCTGTGGCACCAGCCGCAATTCGGCGTGGCCAGCCACATGGTTTTGTTTCCTGAGCGTGGGCAGGTCTTGGTCAATGACTACCGGCGTTGGGGCGAGGAAGTAGTTTTGCTGGACATAGAAACCGGCGCCGAACAGGGCCGGGTGCGCGTGGGCGGCATGACCCAGGGCGTGGTGTTCCCGAGCGTGGGTTGGCATGGCGATGCGTATTGGTCGTCTATGGGCCGTTTCTCGCGGGTGTTTGCCGCATGAGCTTCGAGCAGGTCGATACCTTGATCGTGGGGGCGGGCTTGTCAGGCATAGGCAGCGCGGTGCATCTGCGCCAAGGCCTGCCGCAGCAATCGGTATTGATTTTGGAGGCCCGCGAGCGATTGGGCGGTACCTGGGACTTATTTCGCTACCCCGGCATTCGCTCGGATTCGGATATGCACACCCTGGGCTATTCCTTCAAACCCTGGACCGGCGCCAAGGCGATTGCCGACGGCCCGTCCATCCTGCAGTATGTGCAAGAAACAGCGCAGGAGTTTGGCGTGCTGCCGCTCATCCGATTCGGGCACAAGGTGCTATCTGCCAATTGGGATAGCGCTGCTGCGCGTTGGCAAGTAGCGGTACAGCGATTGGCCGACGGCACAGTGCTCCAAGTGCAATGCCGTTTTTTGCTGATGTGCAGCGGCTACTACAACTACGAACATGGCTACACGCCGGTCATTCCTGGCATGGACAGTTTCACCGGCAAAGTGGTGCACCCCCAGCATTGGCCGCAAGACCTGGACTACCGCGGCCAGCAAGTGGTGGTGGTAGGCAGTGGCGCCACCGCTATGACCCTGGTGCCTGAGATGGCCAAGTTGGCGGCCCATGTGACCTTACTGCAGCGCTCGCCCACCTATGTGGTGGCCCGTCCTAGCCGCGACGCGATAGCCGATGGGCTGCGCCGCGTCCTACCCGCCAAAATGGCCTATGCGCTCACGCGTTGGAAAAATGTTCTGACCGGTTTGTTTTATTTCACGCTGGCGCGGCGCAAGCCCGAACTGGCCAAGGCCCGCATTCTGCAAGGCGTGGCCCAGGCCCTGCCGGCAGGCTATCCGGTCAATCCGCATTTCACGCCCAGTTACAAACCCTGGGACCAGCGCATTTGTCTGTTACCCGATGCGGACCTGTTTGGCGCCATTAGCCAGGGTCGGGCGAGCATGGTGACCGATACGATTGAAATGATTGAACCCCAGGGCCTGCGTCTGCACAGCGGCGAACTGCTGCCCGCTGATGTGATCGTCACCGCCACCGGGCTCGATTTACTGGGATTTGGCGGCATGCAGATTGCCGTCGATGGCCTGCCTCTTGAGGTGGCCAAGTGCCTGAGCTACAAAGGCATGATGCTCAATGGCGTACCCAATTTCGCCTATGTGTTTGGTTACACCAATGCCTCCTGGACCCTCAAAAGCGACTTGACCGGGCAGTATGTGCTGCGCCTTTTGCGCCACATGCGTAGCCAGGGGCTTGATAGCGTGGTGCCGCAGCTCAATGACTCCTCGGTGCAGCCCGAGCCCTGGGTGGACTTCAGCTCCGGCTATTTCCAGCGTGCCATGGACCATTTTCCCAAGCAGGGCAGTAAAAAACCCTGGCGGCTGTACCAAAACTATGTGCGCGATCTACTGGCCTTGCGCTGGAGCGCCTTGGAGGATGGGGTCTTGCAGTTCCGCTCAGCGCCACCTTCAGCGCAATAGTGGGCGCACTTTGGCTAAGCGCCGCAGGTGTGCTTAAGGCGGCTACTATAATAAAAAAGCACGACCGTTCTTTTTTGCGAATTAAGCTGGAGTTACCCGCTTGCACGCAATGCGAATCAGGGCGGCGCATAGAATCTTGGGTTGCCCTGCAGCTTGGGGGGCTAGGCATGGCAAGTTATTCCTTTATTTACCTCGGGAGTGGTGTGTATGAAAGTGTTGGTTCCGGTCAAGCGGGTGGTGGACTACAACGTCAAAGTCCGCGTTAAATCTGACGGCAGCGGTGTGGACATCGCCAACGTCAAAATGAGCATGAATCCCTTTGACGAAATCGCCATCGAAGAGGCGGTTCGGCTCAAGGAAAAAGGCGTGGTTACTGAGGTGATCGCGGTCTCTTGCGGCGTCAGCCAATGCACCGAAACCCTGCGCACCGCCATGGCCATTGGCGCCGACCGCGCCATCCTGGTGGAAACCGCCGAAGAGCTGCAACCGCTGGCCGTGGCCAAAATCCTCAAAGCCTTGATGGACAAGGAGCAGCCGGGCCTGGTCATTCTGGGTAAGCAGGCGATTGACGACGATTGCAACCAAACCGGCCAAATGCTAGCCGCCCTGTGCGACCGTCCGCAAGCCACTTTTGCCAGCAAAGTGGAAGTGGCCGACGGCATAGCCACCGTCACCCGCGAAATCGATGGCGGCTCCGAAACCCTGAGCCTGTCGCTACCGGCCATCATCACCACCGATTTGCGACAGAACGAGCCACGCTACGTGACCTTGCCCAACATCATGAAGGCCAAGAAAAAGCAGCTCGATACCTATAGTCCCGCCGACCTGGGCGTTGACGTGACCCCGCGTATCAAGACCCTCAAAGTGGTCGAACCCGCAGCCCGCAGCGCTGGCATCAAAGTGGCCGACGTCGCCACCTTGGTCGAGAAGCTGCGCAATGACGCCAAGGTCATCTAAGACCGCCGCTACCTAACTTATTACCCTTTTCGTCACGAGGACACACCATGACTTCTCTCGTCGTTGCTGAACACGATAACGCGGGCATCAAGCCCTCTACCCTCAATACCATCACGGCTGCCATCCAATGCGGTGGCGATGTGCATGTGCTGATCGCCGGACACAACGCAGGCGCCGCTGCCGCGGCCGCGGCCGCTGTGGCTGGCGTGGCCAAAGTGATACACGCCGACAGCGCGGCTTTTGCCAATGGCCTGGCAGAAAACGTGACGGCCCAGGTGCTCTCTATGGCCAGCGCCTACAGCCACATTCTTTTTCCCGCCACTGCAGTGGGCAAAAACATCGCCCCGCGGGTGGCCGCCAAACTGGACGTGGCGCAAATTTCCGACATTACCAAGGTGGAAAGCCCGGACACCTTCGAGCGTCCGATTTATGCGGGCAACGCCATTGCCACGGTGCAAAGCGGCGATGCCATCAAGGTTATCACCGTGCGTACCACCGGTTTTGATGCGGCAGCCAGCGCAGGCGGCAGCGCCGCAGTGGAGACTCCTGCGGCCCAGGCCGCCAGCGCCGATGTGAGCTTTGTGCGTTCGGAAATCGCCCGCAATGACCGCCCCGAATTGACAGCCGCCAAGATCATCGTCTCAGGCGGCCGAGCCTTGGGCTCGAATGAAAAATTCATGGAAATCATGACACCGCTGGCCGACAAACTGGGCGCCGCGATGGGCGCCAGCCGCGCTGCGGTGGATGCGGGTTATGCGCCCAACGACTGGCAAGTGGGCCAGACCGGCAAGATCGTTGCGCCCCAGCTCTATATCGCCTGCGGCATCAGCGGCGCGATCCAGCACCTCGCTGGTATGAAAGACAGCAAGGTGATTGTGGCGATCAACAAAGACGCCGAAGCGCCTATCTTCAGCGTGGCCGATTACGGTCTGGAGGCAGACCTCTTTGTGGCAGTGCCCGAGTTAGTCGCAGCGCTGTAATCCAGCGTCTCCGAAGGCAGCTCAGGGCTGCCTTTTTTTTGCTTTTGTTTTGTGAGATGTGCCATGACTTATATCGCCCCCGTCAAAGATATGTTGTTCAATATCGAGCACCTGGCGCGTATCGACCAGATCGCCCAACTGCCCGGTTTTGAGGATGCGGATCTGGGCACGGCACAGGCGGTGCTGGAAGAATCCGCCAAGTTCAATGAAGACGTGCTGGCACCGCTGAACTGGGAGGGTGATAAAAATCCCAGCGCCTGGAAGAACGGCGTGGTCACCGCCACGCCCGGCTTCAAAGAGGCCTACAAGCAGTTTGCCCAAGGGGGTTGGCAGGGTTTGCAGCACCCGGTGGAGTTTGGCGGCCAGGGCCTGCCCAAGACGATTGGTGCGGTCTGCGGCGAAATGCAGAACTCGGCCAACATGAGCTTTGCGCTATGCCCCCTGCTTAGCGACGGTGCCATCGAGGCTTTGTTGACGGCAGGCTCGGACGAGCTCAAAGCGATTTACCTGGAAAAAATTGTCAGCGGCCAATGGACAGGCACCATGAACCTGACCGAGCCCCAGGCCGGTAGCGATCTGGCCCTGGTGCGTACCCGCGCTGAGCCGCAACCCGACGGCACCTACCGCGTCTTCGGTACCAAGATTTATATCACCTGGGGTGAGCATGACATGGCCGAAAACATCGTCCATCTGGTGCTGGCGCGGGTGCAGGGTGCGCCTGAAGGCGTCAAAGGTATTAGCCTGTTTGTGGTGCCTAAGTTTGTCGTCGATGCGCAGGGCAATCCTGCCGCGCGCAACGATGTGCAGTGCGTCAGCATCGAGCACAAAATGGGCATCAAAGCCAGCCCGACCGCTGTGCTGCAGTTTGGCGACGGCCTGGCCGGTTCACTCGCCGATAGCGCAGGGCCAGGTGCCTTAGGGTTTTTGGTGGGTCAGGAAAACCGCGGCCTCGAATACATGTTCATCATGATGAACGCCGCCCGTTATGGCGTGGGGGTCCAAGGCATTGCAGTCGCCGAACGGGCCTACCAAAAGGCAGCGCAGTTCGCGCGCGATCGGGTGCAAAGCCGCCCGGTCGATGGCTCGATGAACACCAGCGCGCCCATCATCCACCACCCGGATGTGCGCCGCATGCTCATGACCATGCGCGCCTATGTGCAAGGCTGCCGCGCGCTGGCCTCGGTGGCTGCTGCCGCATTTGATGTGGCCCACCACCACCCGGATGCGCAGGCGCGCAAAGAGCACCAAAGCTTTTATGAATTTATGGTGCCGCTGGTCAAAGGCTTTAGCACCGAGATGAGCCTGGAAGTCACCTCCATGGCGATACAAGTGCATGGCGGCATGGGCTTTATCGAAGAGACCGGCGTGGCGCAGTACTACCGCGACGCGAAAATTTTGACGATTTACGAAGGCACCACCGCCATCCAGGCCAACGACCTGGTAGGCCGTAAAACCGCGCGGGATGGCGGCCAGGCCGCCAAGGCGATTGCCGCCCAGGTGGCTGCGACGGTGGCGGATTTGCAAGCCCATGGCAGCGTAGATGCGCTGGCCATGGCCAAACGCCTGGACGCCGCGCGCGCCGCCTTTGTGGAGGTGGTGGACTTCGTAGCCGGGCACTCCAAAGCCAGCCCCAATGCGGTGTATGCCGGTAGCGTGCCTTATTTGATGCTGGCCGGCAATCTAATGGCCGGTTGGCAAATGGGCCGCTCGCTGCTGGTGGCGCAAGCGCAATTGGCGGCCGGTGTCGATCAAGATTTCATGCAAGCCAAAATCAGCACCGCACGTTTTTATGCCGACCACATCCTCACCAAAGTGCCGGGTTTGCGCGACAGCATTGTTGATGGTGCAGATGCGGTGACGGCCTTGGCATTAGACGCGTTTTAATTTATGGGCGCTTGCTTGCCCTGAGCCTCAGCCAAGCCACCTTGGCCCCACACCGGGTGCTTGTGCATGATGGCGGCGAATACATCAGAGCCTTCAAACTGCGTTAACCAGCGCGCTAAATACGGCCAGGGCTGCGCCGCAAACCACGCCTTGTCAGTGTGCGCGAACTGCCGCACAAAAGGTGCCAGTGCGGCGTCGCACAAGCCCTGGCGTTCACCGGCCAGTTGCGGCTGGTTCACCAGTACGGCTTCCAATCGCAATAGATACTGGGCGCCCGCTTCGCGCCAGGCTGCGCCATCGGCCAAGCCGAATCGGTGCGGGTATTTGTAGCGGTCCAAGGCGTGCTTAAACGGCCCGTCGTTTTCCTCTATTAAAGCCAAGGCGGCGTTCAATGGCACACTCTCTTGCGGCCACCAGAGCATCGGGTCCTGCGCTTGCAAAGCCCAGCGCATGATGTCCAGGCTTTCGTCGATCACCTGGCCATCGGGCAGTACCAAAACCGGTACCGTGCCTTTAGGTGAGGCGGCCAGCATGCAGACCGGCTTGTTCTTGAGTTCGACTTCGCGGTGTTCCACTGCGATGCCACTGGCATATAAAGCCAGGCGCGCCCGCATGGCATAGGGGCAGCGGCGGAAGGAGTAGAGGACGGGCAGCAGGGCTTTAGCCATGACCGTTCAGGGTAGCGTGGTCGTCATGGCTGATGGGGCCATCCTCGCTGTCGCGCAAAGCGGCCTTCGCCTTGGCGCGCTCCCACTGCCTTTGCCGCTCCCGCGCGCTTTTTTTCTGGGTTTCGCTGGTCTGGCTAAAGCAGCGCGGGCAGCTGACACCTAGCTCAAACTCGATGGACACCAAAGCGCCCGGCGGCAGGGGCTGGCGGCAGCAGCGGCACAACTGGTGGCTGCCGGTTTGCACACCATGCGCCACCGACACCCGCTCGTCAAACACAAAGCATTCGCCTTGCCAGCGGCTGGCATCGGGGGCCACGGTTTCCAGGTATTTCAAAATGCCACCGTCCAGGTGATAGACCTCCTGCAAGCCCTTGGCACGCAAAAGGGCAGTGGACTTTTCGCAGCGGATACCGCCGGTGCAAAACATCGCCACCTTGCGCGGCTTATCCGGGTCGAGCAGGCCTTGCGCCTGCAGCCAGTCCGGCAATTGCGCGAAGCTTTGGATGCGTGGATTGATGGCGCGCTCAAAAGTTCCCAACTCCACTTCGTAGTCGTTGCGGGTGTCCACCAGCAGCACATCCGGGTCGGCGATCAAGGCATTCCAGTCCTGCGCGCTGACATAGTGCCCCGCCTGGCTGGCCGGACGCAGCTCAGGCACGCCCATGGTCACAATTTCTTTCTTGATGCGTACGCGCATGCGCCGAAACGGCGCTTTGTCCGACCAAGATTCTTTGTGCTGCAACTGGGTAAATGGGGCCTGCTTGCGCAGCCAGGCGAGCACCGTGTGAACGCCCTGCGCCGGCCCGGCAATCGTGCTGTTGATACCCTCGGGGGCCAGCAAAATAAGGCCATCTACCTGCTCGGCTTCACACAAGGCTTGTAGCGGCGCCTTGAACTGCGCGCAATCGGGCAGATCGACAAACAGGTAAAAGGCCGCTGTCAGGTAGCGCAGGGGCGGTGCGGTAGTGGTGGGCCCGGCCATGCGCTACAGGCTCTTGCTCAGCTGAAAAAGCTTTTTAAGCGATCGGTCCAACTATCGCCCGAAGGCGAATGCTTGCTGCCGCCTTTGCGGAAAGACTCGTCGAGTTCACGCAGCAGTTTGCGCTGGTGCTCGGTGAGCTTGACCGGCGTCTCGACGGTGATGTGGCAGTACAAATCGCCGGGATAGCTGGAGCGCACGCCTTTGACGCCTTTGCCGCGCAAGCGAAATTGCTTGCCGGTTTGCGTGCCTTCTGGCAGGTCGATGGCCGCTTTGCCTTGCAAGGTGGGCACTTCAATCTCGCCGCCCAAGGACGCCTCGACAATGCTGATGGGTACGGTGCAGTGCAAGTCGTCGCCGTCGCGCTCGAAAATATCGTGTTTTTTAAGCCGGATCTCGATGTACAAGTCACCCGGCGGTCCGCCGTTGGTGCCCGCTTCGCCATTCCCAGCGCTGCGAATGCGCATTCCTGCGTCGATACCGGCAGGAATTTTGACTTCGAGTGTTTTTTGCTTTTTAATTTTGCCCTGGCCCGCGCAGGCGATGCAGGGTTCGGCAATGATTTTCCCGCCGCCACGGCAGGTGGGGCAGGTTTGCTGCACGCTGAAAAAGCCCTGGCGCATTTGCACCACGCCCGCGCCGCCGCAGGTACCGCAATTCTTGATCTGGCTGCCCGGCTTGGCACCGGCACCGGCGCAGACATCGCAGTTTTCCTGGGTGGGAATACGGATTTGCGCGTCTTTGCCATTGGCCGCTTCTTCCAGCGTCATTTCCATCGCATAGCTCAGGTCGCCACCGCGAAACACCTGTCGTCCGCCGCGCCCGCCGCGCTGCTGTTGGCCGAACATCTCACCAAAAATATCCCCAAAGGCCTCGGCGAAACCGCCCATACCCTCGCCGCCAGGGCCGCGCATGTTCGGGTCTACACCGGCGTGGCCGTGCTGGTCGTAAGCGGCACGCTTTTGCGGGTCGGACAGCATCTCATAGGCCTCTTTGGCCTCTTTGAATTTGACTTCCGCATCTTTCGTCGCTTCGCCCTGGTTGCGGTCCGGGTGGAACTTCATCGCCAGCTTACGGTAGGACTTTTTAATTTCCTCGTCCGAAGCGGTCTTGGGTAAGCCCAGAATTTCGTAAAAATCTCTTTTGGCCATGGCTATTGCGGGCTCCGTAACAACAGAAAAGCCGCGTTGAACTCTAAAGAAGGTTCAGCGCGGCGGGTTTTAAAGCAGCCAAAGCTGCTGCGGGCTTATCCCTTTTTGACTTCCTTGACTTCTGCATCCACCACATTGTCGTCGTCGGGCTTGGCGCCTTGCTCGGCAGCCGGACCTGCCGCCTCGGCAGCTTGCTTGGCCTGCATGTCGGCATAGACTTTTTCGCCTAGCTTCTGGCTGGCAGCCATCAGGGTCGCACTCTTGGAAGTGATGCCTTCCTTATCGTCACTCTTGATCACGCCTTCAAGGTCCTTGATCGCCGCTTCGATTTTTTCTTTCTCGCCAGCATCCAGCTTGTCGCCATGCTCACCCAAGCTTTTCTTGACGCTGTGCATATTGGCTTCGGCTTCGTTACGCGCCTGGATGACTTCGAGTTTTTTCCTGTCATCGGCCGCGTTGAGTTCGGCATCTTTCACCATTTGCTGAATCTCGGCTTCGCTCAGACCGGAGTTGGCTTTGATGGTGATTTTGTTTTCCTTGCCCGTGCCTTTGTCTTTGGCGCCTACATGCAAGATACCGTTGGCGTCAATGTCAAAAGACACCTCGATTTGCGGCGCACCACGTGGTGAAGGTGGGATGCCTTCCAGGTTGAACTCGCCCAGCGACTTATTGGCTACAGCCATCTCGCGCTCGCCCTGGAACACTTTGATGGTGACCGCCGGTTGGTTGTCATCGGCGGTGGAGAAGGTTTGCGCAAACTTGGTCGGGATGGTGGTGTTCTTGGTGATCATCTTGGTCATCACACCGC
>JAEMRG010000056.1 GCA_016463455.1 Rhodoferax sp. | reverse complement strand
TGGGACCTGAGAAGTCGCCTGTACCGCAAGGGAATAAACAAGTTCCAGCGCTGCTACCTTGGGGCAGTGCGCATATTGCTAATTGTCCTGAACTATCAATAAGCGATCGGAAGGTTCAATTGCGCCATCAATATCCATTTCGATGGCTAACTGCGTACAAACCGCGCGACACAAGCTGGCGACGCGTTCACTTTGCACTTGGTAGTAAATTTGTGCGCCTTCTCTGCGACGCGAAATGACCCCCTTGCGGTGAAGTGCCGCTAAATGTTGGGACATATTCGGCTGCGTGGTATCGATTTCGGCCAGGAGTTCGCTCACGTTTTTCTCTTGCTCACACAGGGCACTGATGATTTTCAGGCGCATCGGGGTAGCCAATAGCGCAAACAATTGCGCGGCCGTTTCAAACACCCTGTCCTGATTGTTGAAATCTTCCATAATCAATTAACTTGCCATCCTTGTGGTGTCACTGATTTTAGGGCTGATGTCCTGCAGCACTTGCCCGGCCAGGGAATAAAGGTCCGCGTAGCCCATTTCGCCGGGAATAGCTTGCAACAGTCGCCCGTTCGCCGCTACCAAACATGTCAAGGGAATGATGCGCCGCTGGCTGAATTGATCCCGAAACCTTCGCTCTATGTGGGCCACTGGGAAATGCAATTGATTGGTCCGCAAATAGGACGTCAGCTTGTCCGCGTTGGTTTCGGTTGTGGCACCCAGGACTCGGATGGGCATACCCCGTGTCGCTTGGTAGAGGCGCTCAATGTGTACGTTGTGGCGTTTGCAATAAGGGCACCAGGTTTCCCAAAACACGAGCATTATCGGCATCGTGTTCAATTCAAGAGGCGTCAGGCTCGTTCCGTCTAAAAGCCTTAGCACCGGCCAGTGGATGCTCGGTGCCGATGTCTCGGCGATAGCGCGGCTTACCCCTGGGCCCCAGACCAATGCCGCAGCGGTGCCCGCTAGCACATGGCGGCGCGAGACCGTGCCCTGCGGGCTGCTCTCAGGGCTCACCTTGCTGCTCCATTAGAAGGTAGGTGTTATAGGCGTTCATGCGATTTGCGACGCGAAAAAGCGGGATGGACTCAAATCTGGACCAATCCGTTTTCGCATAAACCTCTTCAAAGGGTTCCATATTTTGTGCCGCTTCGCCCATGGTTTTTCGCAGATAGAGCAAGTAATCTCTGGTCATGGTCATGTCCACCATCGGGTTGGTGGAAGCAGGGCCGTGCCCGGGAATAACTATTTTGGGCTGGTATTTCATTAAGCGGTTGAGGGCTTGAATCCACAGTCGACTGTTTGCTTGCCCCACGAACGGAATCCGGCCCTGAAAAAACAGGTCGCCGGCAAATAAAACGCCTAGTTGAGGCACAAAGACAACGACATCTTCCGGCGTATGTGCCGGGCCGACATGGTCAACGACAAAGTCCACGGATCCCAAACGAAACCGGGTTTCCGCCGTGTCTAACCATTGGTCGGCTGGCACCAATCGGGTATTTGCATCGATCCAGGGTGCCAGGTCTATGCGGCTTGCTTCAAGCCGTCTTTGTGCTGTATCGGAGTTTAAATACTCTCTGGCCGATGCGTGGCCGATGACCTTGGCGCCTGCTTGGACAAGTGTTTGCAAACCATAAATATGGTCTGCATGGTAGTGCGTCACTACGACGTAGCGAAGCGCTTGCGAGGTGACGCGATGGATCTCGCGCAACAATTCCTGGGCTAAGGCGGGCGAACCCAGTGCATCCACCACGACCACGCCTTCGTCGGTGACAAAAAACCCGGCATTGGAGATGAAGTTTCTATTGCCGGTGCTGCCCAGGGCAGAATTTCCCTGCACAAACCATACGCCTTGCGCAAGCTGCACCGCTTGAATGGAAGCGGGTTGCGCCGTGGCAAGCGTGCTGACCCAGCACAGCAGTCCGACGATGCAGCTCACATAGGCTGGTGCCGCTACAGAGAACACCAGCCCTGTGCGCGCCAGGGCATGGCGCGCACCTCCAAAAACGGCAGCGTAGTTGAGCGGCATTGACTGCTTTAAGGTCGAATGTAGGCGTAACCCTGGTGTTGAAGCTTAGCAATACGCACCACCCCGGACGGCGTGAAGTCGGCCTCTTGCAGGAATTGCTCACTTTTGAGGTTGCGGTTTTTGAGGGTGATCTCACAGACTTCAAAAGTCACCCCGCGACTTTTCAGCGCGGATATTGGGCCGGCATATAGGCTGCCATTTTTGTCTTTTGCACCCTCCATCAAAAAGTCCACGCCGTTGCCGTGGGAGACCACGGTTATTTTGGCTGTGGGGTCGATGTCCAGATGGTTGCGCACGTTGCGCAGGCCCCCCAATGCTTGCGCTTCGGCGTCGCTGATGTGATAGATCACCTTGCTCTGCGACCAGGCAAACCCGCTGCTCAAAAGCGCCAGGGTGAGGGCAAAGACTTTTAAAAGCTTCATGGGTTTTTCCAGAAAAAAGCCATTCAAAACTCAATCGCATCGGCTACCGCGCGCAGCCCCGCCAAGGCGCAGGCGTCGTCGGCTTCGCCACCCGGCGCACCAGAGACGCCAATGCCGCCGAGCAAGCTGCCGGCCGCCTCTATCACTAATCCGCCACCGATGGCCAGCACATGAGGGTTGGCGCGAATACCGCTCATGGGTTTACCGGCCTGAGTTTCAGCGGCCAGGGCTGCGGTGGACATTTTGAAGCTCGCTGCTGTCCAGGCTTTTTGGGTGGCGAATTCCACCGTGTGCGGGCCGGCAAAGCGGTCACGCACCAAGAATTGCAAGACGCCAAAGCGGTCCACAACGGCGACCGCTACCTGGTAGCCCACCTTGCGGCAATGGGCCATCGCCGCCTGGCCAGCGGTGGCCGCGACCTCAGGGGTGAGCATCTTGACGGCAAACGTTCCTTCGCCCGCCGCAAGGCTGTGCGGGGCGTAGGCCAAGGCGCCAAGGCAGGCAACACCGCACAATAGCTTGCGCAGACCCTTAGTAGACGCTTGCGGGCTCATAGATTTGCAATCCCTTGGTTACCCGTCATTCCTAGAAGTGTCGGGGTATTGATCTTGCGGGCTTTGACACGGCCACCGGCTTGGGATTTGAGCCAGGTCTCGACCACGTCCCAAATGGGTTTGCTGCCGGGCGCTGTACGCGCGGCTTCGGCCACCGGCGCCCAGCCGGCCACTTTGTACCTACGCGAGGCCTCTACCGCTTTGCCACCCAAGCGCATGCCCGAGATACGCTGCCCCATTTTTTGGCCGGGTTCGCAGGTATAGGCCAAGCCGCCTACCCGAACCATATCGCCGCCCTGTTGGTAATAAGGGTCGGGATTAAATAGGTTGTCGGCCACGTCTTCCAAAATACCTTTGATCGATTCGCCGCTCATTTCGGTGAGCGTGGTGTAGGGGTAGGTGATAGCGAGTTGGTCCATCATCAGTTCGCGGGTAATTGGGTCGCCAGGCAATAAAGTGGTGCCCCACCGAAACCCCGGGCTTAGCGCAATGTCGGCGCCCTGTACCTCCATCAGCGCATCACAGACCAACTGGTCCCAACTGCCGTTGAAATTACCGCGCCGGTAGAGCAAGCCATCGGTCACCGCCAGTGTTTCAGCCAGTTTTGAGGCGTAGGGTTGGCGCACCTTTTCGATCAAGGCCGCCATGGCCGGATCGGCTTTAATCTGGTTGGAAAACACCGGCAGCAGCCGGTAGCGAAAGTCGCTGACGCCGGCACTGCCCACCTGAAAATCTATTACACCCAAAAATTTGCCATTGCTGCCCGCGTTGGTAACCAGGGTTTTCCCGCCAGCGTTGGACACCGGTATGGCCACTGGCACGCCGTCGTGCGTGTGCCCGCCCAAAATAGCATCTACGCCGCGCACCCGCGTGGCCATTTTCAAATCCACGTCCATGCCGTTGTGCGATAGCACGACGACTACTTTGGCGCCTTTCGCCCGAACTTCATCTACCATTTTTTGGAGGTTTTCGTCCTGGATACCAAAGCTCCAGTCGGCCACCATGTAGCGCGGGTTGGCGATAGGTGTGTAAGGAAAGGCTTGGCCGATGATGGCGACCTGAACGCCATTGATTTCGCGCAGCACATAGGGCTTGAAGACCGGGTCGCCAAAATCTGTGGTTTTGATATTTTGCGCAACAAAATCTATCTTGCCCGCAAAGTCTTTCTCGACAATTTCCTTAACCCGCTCCATGCCATAAGTAAATTCCCAATGCCCGGTCATCACGTCCACGCCAAGCAATTTGCAGGCATCGACCATGTCTTGCGCATCGGTCCACAAGGCGGTAGCCGAACCCTGCCAGGTATCGCCACCATCGAGCAGCAAGGCCCCCGGGCGGCTGGCCTTGAGCTGTTTGACCAGGGTGGCTAAGTGCGCAAACCCGCCCACCTTGCCGTACGCACGCGCGGCGCTTTCAAAATCAATGTACGTAAAGGCGTGGGCCTGCGCACTGCCGGGCGCTATGGCGAGCATCTTTTGCAAGTGGTCTCCGACCAGGTGGGGCAAATTGCCCTGCATTGCCGCCACGCCCATGTTCACGCTGGGCTCGCGGAAATGGATGGGCATTAACTGCGCGTGGCAGTCCGTCATGTGCAGCAAGGACACATTGCCAAAGGGCGCTATGTCATACAAGCCGCGCTGGGCGCTTGCCGCATCTGCATGACTGAACATACCCAGGTTCAGGCCAGCCGCAGAGGCAGCACCCAGTACTTGCAAAAACTCCCGCTTGGACAGATTCATAGGGCCTGCGGTTTAGCGATTGACGGGGGACTTGGGGTCTAGCAAAAGTGCCATCAAATCTTTCATTTGCTTTTCATCGAGCAAACCGGCGTGGCCGAAACGCGGCATACCCGAGCAAGCGTTGTAGGACTTGGCGTTATAAATCTTGATCCAGGTGTACTCCACGATGGGGCGGGCCTGCGGGCTCTCGGGGTCCAGTACGCCGCGGTCTTTTCCATAGTGGTACAGGCTGGGGCCTATGGTGCCGTAAGACAATTCTTCTTTAGTCACCTGGTGGCAGTTCAGGCAGTTGCCGCCATTGTCTTTGGGCAGAGCCGTTTTGTCGGTCCAGGTCATGCCACGCCCGTTTTGCGCCAGCTTCGCACCCTCGCGCCAGTCTCCGGTGAATTTTCCATCCGAGGGCATGCGCACGCTTTTTAAGGCCGCTTGTTGGATGGCCTCTACCACTGCATCTGGAGGATTTGCACCTTGGGCCTCGGAACATGCAGCGTTCGCTTGATCTTGAATCAATCGGTCGGTGGTGGCAATTCCTTCAGTGCGAAACGAGGCATCCATCATCTGCTTGACCAACTCCGCGTAGTTCGGGCCAGGTTGCAGCAGGGCACAACCGGCCATAGACAACAGGGCGGCCACGGAAAGGAGAGTTTTAAATCTGTACATACTATGTTCCTCAACGTTTGAGTGCAGGTGCGACCGACTGGGCGCCTTTGGCATTGACACCCATATAGACGCCTAATGCGACGGTCACGTCCGAAGCGTAGCCTGGGTACGGAAAGCGCTGCTGGCGGTAGCAGTCATTGAGGCGGCGCTGCATGCTCCACATCTCGCCGCTGCTGACGCGGTAGGCCGGCCAGGCCGCAAAGCCCACACCATCTCCCGGGTTCTTGGTGAGTTCGGGCAAGTCTTGCAAGCGGATGCGTTTGCCCGCTTGGGCATGGCACGAGGCACACGAAAAATCATAGGGGCCGGCGCGGTAAAAGAAGGTGCGTTTGCCTAGCTCGTAGGTCACTTTTTCTTGGGTATGGGATTGCGGCAAATTAAAGGGCATGCCTTTGGATTCGGCAGAGATCCAGGCGGTGAGCCCTTCCATGCCCACTTGCTCACCTTTACCAAAAGGTGTTGCAGCGATGACTTTTGCGTCCAGGCCCTGGAGCGTTTCCATGCAGGTGAGCAAGCGCGACTCCAAGTCCTGGACTTTGCCGGTATCGGCAAACCAGCGCGGCAACTCCACAAACGCGCCTTTCACTACGCCCGGGCCTTTGCCGAGGTCGCATTGTTCTAGAGACGCGTTTTTGGGGCCGCGCTTTTTCTTCCACAAATCTTCGCCGCGCGCTTCGAAAAGCTCGGCGGGATTGCCATCGGCCAACATAGCGCGGTATTCAGCAATGCCATCGGCGGCCGACTTTTGCTGCGCTAACGCAGCCGTTGACAGCATAGCCATGGCCAGCAAACTTAAGATTTTTAGCATGGAGTCTCCTCAATTTAGGATACGGTGGCTTCGTCAGTGCGCTTATCACCTTTGTTGTCGGTCCAGGTGATGGCGATCTTGTCGCCGGCCTTGGCGCCTTTCACACTGAATTGCAAAAATGGGTTCTTAGACACTGCGGGACCCCATTGCGCGGTCATCACGGTTTTGCCGTTGAGTTGCGCTGCAACCTCCTGGATAAACCAAGCGGGTATGACTTTTCCTGCGCCATCTTTGCGCAAACCAGTTTCCATTTCGTGGCTCATCAGCACCCGCACAGTGGCTTTGTCGCCAGCGGACTGGGCGCGAATACGCATGGGATCGGACATGGTGTTCTCCTTTAATTGGGTTGTATGGATTTAGCCGCCGCAGCCGCCAAGTGTCACTTTGATTTCCTTGACTGCATATAGCACCTTGCCATCTGCCATCAAAGCGACTGCAAATACATTGGAGGACTGTCCCATCTTCACACGGGTAGAGAAGTTGGCATCGACCGCATCGCTGACATCGAAAACTGCCGACAGAACCGAAGGATTTTTCTCCACCAGCAGCAACATACGTTTAGCGCCGGGCAGCGCAGTCGAGGCGCCTATGGGAACTACCGCACCGTTCTCGGCAATGTCGGGGCCGGTGATGGTCACGTCTTTGCTTTCGGTGGGGGTCGAAGCGCCAAATGCCTTCATCAGTTCGGCCATATTCTTGGCTTCGAAGGCGGCCGCGTTGTAGGCCGCTTGCGCCTGTGCGGCACCCGGCAAAAAGCCGAGTGTGGCAAGCATAGCGCCCAACTGGGCGGAGCGAAAAATCATTTGTCTGCGTGTTGTCATCAAGTTCTCCTTAGTCATTTGTTGGCGCCAGCGGCAATCCACTTAGCGATGGTTTGTGCGTCTGCATCGCTCAGGCCTTGTGCAGGCATGGGGATAGATCCCCACAGGCCTGAGCCTCCCGCGCGAATCTTGCCGGCCAGGTAGCCTACCGCATCCGGGCGCTCGGCATACTTTTTGGCTACTTCTTTGAATCCGGGGCCGACAATTTTGTTGTCTATGCCGTGGCAGGCGGTACAGGTATGCTTTTGTGACAAGGCCATGGCCGCAGCGTTCGCAGAAGGGACGGCGACCAAGGCCTTAGCCGGTGCAAGGCTTGCCATCTGGCGGGCCTGTACTGCGTTTGCGGCGGGTGCTTGCGTGGTGTCCACACCGCGCTGCGCACCCACGGTGCGGTTTTGCTCGGCCAAATTGCCATGCGCGTTGCGGGCAAAATCCGGCAGGAAGGATGTGACCTTTGGGCCCACCGCACAGTCCTTCATGCAGGCTACGGCTTTGACGTCGGGCTTGGCGCCATTGCCCATCAGCTTGCCTGGCCACAGGCCATGGTCGGTGGTCATGCCGTTGCGGTTGGGCAATAGCTTTTGCACGTCCGCTATGTTGGTGTTTGATAAAACCAAGTTGTCCGGCACGATGCCACCTAAATTGAGTAAGTAGGCGGTGACGGCATAGACTTCATCGGTACTGAGCGATTTGGGCGCGTTCCAGGGCATGGCGCGGTTGATGTAATCCCACAAGGTTGACAAGGTGGACACCTTCATCAAGGTCGTGCGACCGGGGTAAGCAGCATCGTTCAGACGCGCTACCTGGCCGCTCTTCATATCTTGCGCGGTCGTTCCGCCCACCAGGGGTGAGTAGGTCTGGTTACTCTCGCCGAACACACCGTGGCATGACGTGCATTGGCTTTCCCAAATGGCCATGCCCTGGCTGACCGAGCCCGCGCCTTGGGGTAGCCCCTGGAAGTCAGGGCGCACGTCGATATTCCAGGCGGCCACTTCCTGGGGCGTGGCCGCACGACCGATCGATGTGTAATCGTTTTGGGCCGACACCATCGGCGCGGCCAACAGCGCTGCTATCGCCATGGCCGGGATCAGATACGCGGCACTGAATTTAGGCGATCTGGACATTTTTAACCTCGCCGTTTTCTTGCACCAGCCAGGTCTGAATGGAGTTGTTGTGGTAGATCGAGCGGGTGCCGCGCACCGCCCGCAGTTGGCGACTGCTGGGTTGCACGTAGCCGGTTTCATCGCTTGCCCGGCTTTGAATCAAGGCCGGTTTGCCGTCCCACACCCAGTCAAGACTGAAACGGCTTAGGCACTTGCTGAGCACCGGGCTCTCTAGGCGCGCCTTGCGCCAGTTGCGCCCGCCGTCGGTCGATACGTCCACGCCTCGCACCTTGCCTCTGCCCGACCAGGCCAGGCCGGTGATGTTGTAAAAGCCCTGGTCCAGCAAGAGCTGCCCGCCCGATGGCGTAGTCACCACGCTTTTGCATTCCTGTGTGCTGGTGTACTGGCGATGCTTGCCGCCGGGCATCAGGTCCACGTAATGAATGACTTCGTCCTTGGTGCCATAGGGCTTATCGCCCACTTCGATGCGGCGCAAGTACTTCACCCAACTCACGCCTTGCACCCCCGGTACCACCAGGCGCAAGGGGTAGCCGTTTTCGGGGCGTAACATTTCGCCGTTTTGGCCATAGGCGACGAACACCTCGCCGCTTTCTATCAGCTCCATAGGCACCGTGCGCGTCATGGACGAGCCATCGGCCCCTTCGGCCAGCACATAACGGCCACGACGGTAATCCACACCGGCGCGGTCTAACAGTAGCTTCAGTGGCACACCGGTAAATTCGCTGCAACTGATCATGCCGTGCGTGTATTGGCAGGTGGGCACGGCGACGTTGCCCCATTCCATGCCGGTGTTGGCGCCGCATTCGATAAAGTGAAACCGGCTCACCGACGGCAAGCGCATGATCTCGTCCATCGTAAACACCAGGGGCGTCTTGACCAATCTGTCGTCTGCGCCATTGATCATCAGGCGGTGCTTGGACGGGTCGATGTCCCACCAGCCTTGGTGATGGCGCTCAAAATGCAAGCCGCTGGGTGTCACGATGCCAAACAGGGATTGCAGTGGGGCGAAAGAGACGGAGGCTTGTGCCGTTTGTGTCAGTCCAGGACTGGTACGCCGCTGCACATTAGTTTCAAACTTAGATGGCTTGCCGTAACCGTCGCTCGCGACCGCTTGCCCTAGCCCGCGTGAATGTTCTGGCAAATTCAGGATATGGGGGTCACCTTGCGCTTGCGCACTAACACTGGCTTGCGCCAATGCGGGCACCGATGCGGTAAGGCTCGCCGCCGCAAAGGCGTTACGCAGGAAGTTGCGCCGGCCACTCTTGGCTTCTTCGAATACCGTGCTGACCGCATGGGCACCTAAAAAATTCTCCGGCGCTTTGACAAGGCGACCCGGTGTCTTTGCGTGTGAATTTAATGTATTCATGAGCGCTAATATAAGCAATAAATGATATGTTTGCACTAGGATAAACCCTTAGTCCCTGTCCGCTGCGATACATTCGGGCTATTCCCCTTAAAAATTCGCTAAAACGCTATGACCATCCCTCTTGGACCTGATGCCGCTGCTTTCACGGTAGTTTGGGGCGGGCTCTTGCTCGGCCTGCTGCTGGGAGCGCTGGCCCAAAGAACCAGGTTTTGCACCATGGGCGCGATTGCAGATTGGTTTAGCTTTGGCGGTACCGCGCGCATGCTGATGTGGGTGCTGGCGATTGCGGTGGCTGCTACCGGGTCGCTGGTGCTGATTGAGATGTCCTGGCTGGACGCCACCAAGACCAACGCCTGGAGCACGCGATTACTCTGGTTATCCAATACGGTCGGAGGCCTGATATTTGGCTTTGGCATGGTATTGGCAGCGGGGTGTCCGCAGCGCAATTTGGTCAAGGCCGGAGCCGGCAATCTCAAGGCCTGGGTGACCTTGCTGGTCGCTGCCGTCAGCGCGCAAATGACTTTGCGCGGCGTTTTGTCGGAACTGCGGGTCGGGTTTTTCGATACCTATAGCGTCTCACTGAACACCCCGCAAGATGTGGCGTCCATCCTGGTGCACGGGGGCGCTTGGGACGTGGCGCATCTGCGTTGGCTGGTTTTGGGTGCTTATTTGGTCATTGCTGGGGCGCTGCTGTGGAGGCACCGGCGCAGTATGGAACTTGCGCACTGGGTGGGTGGCGCAGGGGTGGGC
>JAEMRG010000055.1 GCA_016463455.1 Rhodoferax sp. | reverse complement strand
GACACGCCGTCCAACACGCCAAAGGCGGGCATCAACTCGCCAGCCGCATGGGTGCTGATGGTGAACTTACCACCGCTCATCTCGCCCACTTTTTTCGCGAACACATCGCACACGCCAAACAGCGTATCCAGCGCTTTGGGGAAACTGGAAGCACAGCGCCAACGCAAAGTTGCCTGCGCATGAACTGCGGGTGCAGCGCCTGCCGCCAACACGCCCGCGATGCCGGCATTTTTAATTATCGAACGACGATCCATAGTTAACTCCATTTAAGGGTGAAAGAAATTCAGGCCATCAGCAAAGCGTACGCCAACGAGCTGCCTGCCAACGCGTCCAAGCGCGATTGTAGGAAGACCTCAGGCCGCTTTAGGCAGGGGTTTTCCCTTGGAAGCCTGTGCTAATAGCCCGGCAAAGCGCAAGTGGATAGACGCTTCGATGCCCGCAGCATCCAAACCGTGCATGGACATGAGTTTGGCCGGGTCGCCGTGTTCGATAAACAGATCCGGCAGGCCCAGGCTGAGCACCGGCAGCACCACGCCCGCCGCTTGCAAGGCCTCTTGCACCGCGCTACCGGCGCCGCCCATGACGGCCGCATCTTCCACCGTCACAATGGCCGCGTGGTTGCGGGCCACTTGCAAAAGCAATTCGGTGTCCAAGGGTTTGGCCCAGCGCATATTGACTGCCGTCAGTCCCAGTTTGTCGGCCACCGCCATGGCCGGATACAAGAGCGTACCGAAGGCCAATAGGGCAATGCTGTCGCCATGCAGGCGAATCTCGCCTTTCCCAAAGGGCAAGCCCTCTAAGCTGGGCTGTACCGCGACACCCACCCCAGCGCCGCGTGGATAGCGCACGGCCACCGGGTGGTTTTGCTCGAAAGCCGAACTGAGCAATTGGCGGCATTCGTTTTCATCAGCCGGGCAGGCAATGCTCATATTCGGGATGCAGCGCAGGTAGGCGATGTCGTAGTTGCCGGCGTGGGTGGCACCGTCCGCACCGACGAGGCCAGCGCGGTCCAGCGCAAACACCACCGGCAGGTTTTGAATCGCCACATCGTGGATCAACTGGTCATAGCCGCGTTGCAAGAAGGTGGAATAAATAGCCAGCACGGGCTTGAGGCCCTCGGTGGCCAATCCGGCGGCAAAGGTCACCGAGTGCTGCTCGGCAATGCCCACGTCAAAGTAGCGCTTGGGAAAGCGTTTTTCAAACTCCACCAGGCCCGAGCCCTCGCGCATGGCCGGGGTGATGCCCACGAGCCGCTCGTCCTGCGCCGCCATGTCGCACAGCCAATTGCCAAAGATCTGGGTAAACGTAGTTTTGGGCGCGACCGATGGTTTTTGAATACCAATCGATGGGTCGAATTTGCTCGGCCCGTGGTAGGCGATCGGATCGGCCTCGGCCATCTGGTAGCCCTGCCCTTTGCGGGTAATCACATGCAAAAACTGCGGCCCGGTGAGTTGCTTGATGTTCTCCAGCGTGGGAATCAGGGAGTCCAGGTCGTGGCCGTCGATGGGGCCTATGTAATTAAACCCAAATTGTTCAAACAAGGTGGCGGGCACCACCATGCCTTTGGCGTGCTCCTCAATGCGCTTGGCCAGCTCGAACAAAGTGGGCGCGCCTTTGAGCACGCTTTTACCTACGCTTTTGGCTTTTGCATAAAACTGCCCGCTCATCAATTGCGCTAAGTAGCGATTGAGCGCGCCCACCGGGGGGCTGATGCTCATTTCGTTGTCGTTCAGGATCACCAGCAAGCGGCAATCTTCCACGCCGGCATTGTTCATGGCCTCAAACGCCATGCCCGCCGTCAGGGCGCCGTCGCCGATCACCGCCACAGAATAGCGCTGGTCGCCTTTGATCTTGGCCGCCATGGCCATGCCCAGGGCGGCAGAAATCGAGGTACTGGAATGCGCGGTGCCAAAGGTGTCGTACTCGCTTTCGGCCCGCTGCGGAAAGCCGCTCAGGCCACCCAACTGGCGCAGGGTGGACATGCGGTCGCGCCGTCCGGTCAGGATTTTGTGCGGGTAGGTCTGGTGGCCCACGTCCCAGACAAAACGGTCGCGCGGAGTGTCAAACACATAGTGCATGGCGATGCTGAGTTCAACGGTGCCTAGGTTGGAACTAAGGTGCCCGCCGGTTTGCGCGACGCTGTGCAGCAAGTAGCTGCGCAACTCGTCGGCCACGCGGGGCAGATCCGAGCGCGGCAAGCGGCGCAGGTCGTGGGGACTATTGATCTGCTGCAACAGGGCTGTCGTGGGCTTGGCGTTATCTGGCATAGGGGTCAAATCGATTAAAAGTGTCAACTTAAGCGTACAAAGGGCTTAGGCTATCCGTTTTTACGCCAATGGTAAAGCGTTCAGTGAGCACGGTGTACCACCATTTCCGCTAAGGCGGCCAGCGCAGAGGTATCTGGCAGGCCGCTGCCCTGCAGTGCGGCATGGGCCTGTCCGGCCAGGGTGGCCGCATAAGCGCGACTGCGCTCCAGCCCCATCAGTGAAACATAAGTGGGCTTGTCGTTGTCAGCATCCTTGCCGGCCGTCTTCCCCAGGGTGGCCGAATCCGCCGTCACATCCAGCACATCATCCACCACCTGGAAGGCCAGGCCTATGGCTTGCCCAAAGGCCTCCAACGCCTGCATTGTCGCGACCGAGGCTGGGCCGCAGGCGGCGCCCATCATCACGCTAGCTTGCAACAGAGCACCGGTCTTAAGCTGGTGCATATGGCGCAGGCTTGCTTCGGTCAGGGCCAAGCCCACGCTGGACAAATCAATCGCCTGGCCGCCCGCCATACCGACCCGACCCGAGGCCCGGGACAAAAGCGCACACAGGCGCGCCTGGACCGCTGGGTCCACGCTGTCATCTAATGGCGTCAGCACTTCAAAAGCCAGTGTTTGCAATGCGTCTCCGGCCAGCAACGCACTGGCTTGGCCAAATTGCACATGCACCGTCGGTTTGCCACGGCGCAGCACATCGTTGTCCATACAGGGCATGTCATCGTGCACCAAGGAATAGGCGTGTATCAGCTCCACTGCGCAGGCAGCCCGCATGGGCGCCGGGTCTAGTGCGGATGCCGGTGCGCCACGCACCGCCTCAAAGGCGGCAAGCACCAGCAGGGGGCGCAGACGCTTGCCGCCGTCGAGTACGGCGTAGCGCATGGCCTGGCTCAAATCCTCGGGGGCGGCCCAAGGGCTGCCAGCGGGGGCATGCAGAGTCAGAAAGCCTTCAAGCGACTGCTCCACACTCTGCAGGTGCTGCGCCATCCATGGATCGAGGGAAAACGCCATAGGCCTCAAGCGCCCTTCCAGGGTTTGATGGCGCCTTGGTCCAGCACCTTGATCTGGTCTTCCACCGCCTGCAAGCGCTCGCGGCAGACTTGCAGCAACTCGGCACCGCGCTGGTAGCCCGAGAGCAATTGATCCAAGGGCAAACCACCACTTTCCATACGCTCCACCAAGCCCTCCAGTTCGGCCATGGCCTCTTCGTACGCTGGCGCAACAGCGGTGGCTGCGGTATCTGACGTGGTGGCCTTGGGCATGCATGCTCCGTGCGCGTTGATCGGATGAAAAAAATATCGCCAAATTTTAAGCCACGACTCCTTGGAGAAAAAAACCAAATTTTGTGAAATTTACAAGGCTACAATCCCCCTCCCTTACGCCGGTGGTCGCATTGCTGTGCAATCGCCGGGTTTATTGACAGCGCCTCTAGGGGCGCACCCTCCCTGTGGGGAGTCTTTAGGTCAGGTCCACCATGTCTGATTTAAGTCTTCAACTGCAGCCGGCCCTGAGCCAACTCCCTGTATCAAGCTACTTTGATCCGTCGCTTTTCGCGCGCGAGATGGAGAGCCTTTTCAAGCCAGGGACACGCTATGTAGGCCATGCACTGAGCGTGCCCGAAATCGGTGACTACTACGCCCTACCGCAAGAGCAGGAGGGACGGGCCTTGGTGCGCAACGCGCAGGGCATTGAGCTCATCTCCAACGTGTGCCGCCACCGTCAGGCCATCATGCTCAAAGGCCAGGGCTCTTTGCTACACGGCGCGGGCAGCGCCGGCGGCAATATCGTCTGCCCCCTGCACCGCTGGACTTACAGCGGCAGCAATCATCAGGCTAGCCTGCCTGCGGGCAAGCTTATCGGCGCGCCCCATTTTGCTGCTGACCCCTGCCTCAACCTGAACAACTACCCCTTGCAGGAATGGAATGGCCTCTTGTTTGAAGCCAGTGGCGCCAACGTGGCCGACCAAATGGCCGGCCTAGGACCGCGCGCCGATTTGGACTTTGGCGGCTATGTGCGCGACCGGGTGGAAATGCATGTGTGCAACTACAACTGGAAAACCTTTATCGAGGTGTATCTGGAGGATTACCACGTCGGGCCCTTCCATCCGGGCCTGGGTAACTTCGTGACCTGCGACGATTTGCGCTGGGAATTCAAAGACAACTATTCAGTGCAAACCGTGGGCCCGGGCAGCCGCCTGGGGTCGTCGGATGCCAGCGGCGGCTCTCCGGTCTATGAGCGCTGGCAAAACGCGGTGCTCAATTACCGCAATGGCGTGCCCCCGCCCTATGGCGCAATCTGGCTCACGCTCTACCCGCACATCATGGTCGAGTGGTATCCGCATGTACTCACGGTCTCCACCTTGCAACCGCTGGGCGTGGACAAGACGCTCAATATGGTGGAGTTTTTCTACCCCGAAGAAATTGCCGCCTTCGAGCGCGAGTTTGTAGAGGCGCAGCAAGCGGCCTATATGGAAACCTGCGTCGAAGACGATGAAATCGCCGAGCGCATGGATGCCGGGCGCAAAGCCCTGCTGGCCCGCGGCGACAACGAAGTGGGCCCCTACCAAAGCCCGATGGAAGACGGTATGCAGCACTTTCACGAGTGGTACCGCAAGCGCATGGGCGATCTCACGACAAGGGCTAGATGAGTTTTGCCCGCAGCGGTGGCAGCGCCTGGCATGCGCTGTGGATGGTGTTGGCCTCGTTTTTATTTGCCACCATGGCCGTGGGCGTGAAGTCCGCCTCGCAGAGCTTCACCACGTTCGAAGTTATTTTTTACCGTGGCCTGGTGAGCGTCATTTTCATGGCGGTGGTGGTGCGGGCGCGTGGCGCCAGTTTGCGCACCCCGGTGCCCATGATGCACCTCACGCGCAGCGCCGTGGGCGTACTGTCACTGAGCTCCTGGTTTTATGCGATTGCCCATCTGCCCCTGGCCACGGCCATGACGCTGAACTATATGAGCGGCGTCTGGGTGGCAGCCTTTATCCTGGGCGGGGCACTGCTCTATGGACAGGCCCAAAAACAAGGCGCGCTGATGGGCACGGTGATGCTGGGCTTTGCTGGCGTGGTCATGACGCTGCGCCCCACCATAGACCATGACCAATTGTTCGCCGGCCTGATCGGCCTGCTCTCGGGCATAGGCGCGGCACTGGCCTATATGCAGGTCACGGCGCTGGGCAAAGCCGGCGAGCCCGAAGAGCGCACCGTGTTTTATTTTTCAGTGGGTACCGCGCTTGTGGGCGCGGTGGGCATGCTGTTTACCGACAGGACGCCCTGGAGCGAGGTCAGCCCCCAGGCCGCCGCCTGGCTAATACCCATAGGCGTACTGGCAGCCCTGGGCCAATGGTGCATGACACGCGCCTACCGCAAAGGCGCCACGCTGGTGGTCGCCAGCATGCAGTACTTTGGGATTGTGTTTGCCAGCATGTACAGCCTGCTGCTGTTTGGCGACCACATCGCCCCGCTGGGCTGGGCGGGTATTGCGGTGATATTGGCCAGCGGCATCCTGTCCACCGTGTTGCGCGCACGTGCGCTGCCCGATACGCCGGCAGAGGAACACTGAGGCGCAGGGCTTGCCGCCTGCCCTGCGATACAGTCCCTATCCAGCACCCCCGCTATTTTCACGTCGGCGCCTGCCGTTTACGCCATGTACACCACCCTGATTTCCGCCGAACAAGTGATCCAACTGCAAAACGCCAAAGCGCCACTGATGGTGTTTGACTGCAGCTTCGACCTGACCCGTAGTGAGGCCGGGGGCGAGATGTTTGCGCAAAGCCATATGGCAGGCGCGGTATTTGCCGACCTGGATCGCACGCTCAGCGCCAAAGGTGACCGGACGATTACCGGCGCGCAAAGCGGCGGGCGTCACCCTTTGCCTGCGCGCGAGGCGCTGGCGCAGTGGTTGCGCGATGTAGGTTTTATGCAGGGCATGCAGGCCGTGGTCTATGACCGCCAGGGTTCGAGTTTTTGCGGGCGCTTGTGGTGGATGCTGAAGTGGTTGGGACATGACGCCGTGGCGGTCTTAGACGGCGGGCTGAACGCTTGGACGGCGACAGGGGGCGCCACCGAGAGCGGCGCTGCGCAAACGGCGAGCGCTGCGCCAGGGGGCAACTTTGTCGTGGGGGAACCTTGGGTCACTCTGGTACAAGCCGAGCAGCTGCTGGACAAGCTAGGGCGTGCCACGCAAACGATTGTGGATGCGCGCGCGACGCCGCGCTTTAAGGGTGAGGTCGAGCCGCTGGACCCAGTGGCTGGCCATATTCCCGGCGCCTTGAACCGGCCTTTCCAGCTCAACCTGGAAGCAGACGGAAGATTTAAACCGGCAGCGCAGCTACGCGCCGAATTTGTTGCTTTACTGGGTACGCGCGGCACAGAGACCGTGGTGCACCACTGCGGCAGTGGCGTGACCGCTATCCCCAATATCTTGGCAATGCAAATTGCCGGGCTGGGAAGTACGGCCCTTTTTGCGGGTAGTTGGAGTGAGTGGTGTAGCGATCCGGCAAGGCCGGTGGCCACAGGCTGAGACGCCGACCGCAGCGTACCGATCTTGGGCGCTGCCCTTGGCCTTAGCGCGTCAGCACCACCAGGTCGCTGCCGGACCACCATACAAAAACCGCATCGCCCCAGGTGAGGGACGAACTGCCATGGCGTGCGTCATTGGTATGCGTCACCTTGACCACCAGGCCGCTGGCTAGTTTGACGTGGTAAGTGGTCAGGCTGCCCAGATAGGCCAATTCGGTAATCACACCCTGCGCCAGGTTGAAGCCCACTTCGGCTGCCAGTTCGCGCTGCGCGTCGCTCACCGGTCCGCTTTGGATAGACATTTTTTCTGGCCGCACCGCCACATGCACATCCATGCCCTGGGTACCGGTAATGCCGTGGCTGACATAGTGCTTGCAATCGGCCGAGCCGATGATGACGTGGTCGGCCTCATCGACCTCCACCGCGCCTTTGAAGATATTGACGGTACCAATAAAGTCGGCCACAAACAGGCAATTGGGCGTTTCGTAAATCTCGGCCGGCTTGCCGATTTGCAAAATCTTGCCCTCGCTCATGACGCCGATACGCGTCGCCATGGTCATGGCCTCTTCCTGGTCATGCGTCACCATCACGCAGGTCACCCCCACGCGCTCGATGATGTCCACCAGTTCCAGTTGGGTGCGCTGGCGCAGCTTGGCGTCCAAGGCGCCCAGTGGCTCGTCCAGCAACAAGAGCTTGGGGCGCTTGGCCAGACTACGCGCCAGTGCCACGCGCTGCTGCTGGCCGCCCGAGAGCTGGTGCGGTTTGCGCTTGGCATAGGGTTTGAGCTGCACCAGGTCCAGCATTTGCGTGACCCGCTCTTCGATCTGGGCTTTGGGCATGCCGTCGCGCTTGAGGCCAAAGGCCACGTTTTCCCAGACCGTCAGGTGCGGAAACAGCGCATAGCTTTGGAACATCATATTGATGGGGCGCTCGTAGGGCGCCAAACCCACGATATCCTGCCCGGCTAGCAGTATCTGACCGGAGGACGGCAGCTCAAAGCCGGCCAGCATACGCAGCAAGGTGGATTTGCCGCAGCCCGAGGAGCCCAGCAAGGCAAAAATCTCACCTTGGGCGATGTCCAGGCTGACATCATCCACCGCAAACACATCATCAAATTTTTTGACAATGTGCTGGATTTGTAAAAACGGCGCAGCTTGGGCAGCGCGCGCTAGTGCTTCGGTCTGTACCACGCTTGCCTCCTGCTATTGTTCCTGCACGCTTTCGATGTAGACACAAGCATCTCCTTTACAACAAGTCAGAAAACGTCTGCTGCGCTTGCTGCGCCTCTTGCGCACGCCGCCGCCCCTGGCGCGCCACCTGGACACTGTAGGCGATGACGGCAATGGTGATGACGCTAATCAGTAAAGTGGCCGCTGCGTAAATCGTCGGGTTGATGCCTCTTCTGGCGTAGCCGAAGATAACTTGCGGCAAGGTATTGACGCCCGGGCCGGAGAGAAATTCAGAAATCACCACATCGTCAAACGAAAGCGTGAAGGACAACAAAAATCCGGCCACAATGGCTTGGCCAATATTGGGCAAGGTCACGAGGAAGAACACCTGGGCCGGGCGCGCGCCCAGGTCCATGGCGGCCTCTTCAATCGAGCGGTCCACCTCCAGCAGGCGCGACTGCACCACCACCATGGCGTAGGCCATGCCCAAGAGCGTATGGCCCAGGATGATGGTGAGCAAACCGCGCTCGGGCCAGCCAAACACGTTTTGGATACCGACCATAAGCAGCAGCAGGGACAGGCCGATGACCACCTCGGGCATCACCAAAGGCGCGTTCACCATGCCCGAGAACACCGTGCGCCCAATAAAGCGCTGGTAGCGCACCAGCACGAAGGCAGCGAACGTACCTAGCACCGCCGACAAAACGCCGGTGGCCAGTGCAATCTGCAAGGACAGCCAAAAGCCTTCCACAATTTTGGTGTCCCGGCCAAGGGCTTCATACCAGCGCAGGGAAAAGCCGGTAAAGACCGCGTCCTGGCGGCTACTGTTAAACGAGAACACCACCATGAACAAAAGTGGCAGATAAAGAAACAGGAAGACCAGGGCCATCCAGGCCCGGCCGAAGTAGTGTTGAACAAAACGGTACATGGCGCTTCCTAGGCTTTGCCGGGCTCTACCTGCGCCGCCGAGCGGTAGTACAGGGCTAGCGGCACCACAATGAGCGCGATCATGCTCACCGCCAAGGCGCTGGCGCGCGGCCAGTTGTTACTGGTGAACATTTCGTCCCATACCACGCGGCCCACCATGATGTTTTCTGGCCCACCCAATAGCGATGGGATCACAAACTCGCCCACTGCTGGAATAAAAACCAACATAAATCCCGCGATGATGCCGGCCCGCGATAGGGGCACGGTCACCAGCCAAAAGGCTTTGAAGGGCGACGCGCCCAGGTCGTGCGCGGCCTCGAGCAAGCGCATGTCCAACTTGACCAGGGTGGCGTACAAAGGCAGGATCATGAAGGGCAAGTAGACATAGGTCATGCCCACCAGCATGGACACATCGGTGTACAGCATTTGCACCGGTTCTTGCACCAAGCCCAGCGCCATGAACAGGCGGTTGAGCACGCCTTGATCGGCCAATATGCCCTTCCAGGCGTAGACCCGCAATAAAAACGAGGTCCAAAAAGGCAGCATCACCATCATGAGCAGCGCCGGGCGCACGGCTGGCGCAGAGCGCGCAATAG
Source organism: Rhodoferax sp. (assembly GCA_016463455.1). Lineage (GTDB taxonomy): Bacteria > Pseudomonadota > Gammaproteobacteria > Burkholderiales > Burkholderiaceae_C > Allorhodoferax. The sequence goes on along the minus strand of JAEMRG010000055.1, from coordinate 800 downwards.
CGTAGGCGAAAGGGTAGCCCAGCAACAGGCACAGGATGGCGGTACACAAGGCATACGCCACAGAGCGGAGGTAGGCCTCGACATAAATCGTCTGCACCAGGCCACCGCCTTCGGGACTGACAAAAATACTGCTGTAGTTCTCGTACTTCAGGTGCAGTACGCCGGCCTGTGCATCCCACAAGGGCTTGAAGGGATGGATGTCATTGCCCATGTCCACAAAGCTGATGTAGAGCAAGACCAGGAAAGGCAGCATGAAGAAGAACAGCAACCATGCCATGGGCACGCCAATAACAAAGCGCCGACCCGGTGCGGGCAGACCTTGGAACAAGCCGGTGAAAAAGTGCATTGCGCAGCAGTCAGGACCCAGGCAATAAAAAAGGACTGTTCACGCCATGCATAGAACAGTCCTGGTGCCTAAGGCGCGCCCAATTACTTGCCTTTTTTGAAGCTGGTAAATGCGTTGGCCATGCCTTCACGGCCTTCATTGGTGAACTTGCCGGGTTTGACCATTTTTGCGGCCACAGCAGACTCAATAAAGATGGTTTTGTTGCCAGCCACTTCGGGGTTCATTTTTTCCATAGCCGCTTTGTTACCCGTGGGGTAGCTCAACTCGTTGGACACTTGGGCGCCGCTCTCGGCGCGCAGGTAGAAGTCGATGAAAGCGTGGGCATTGCCCGGGTGCTTGGCGTCTTTGGTGATCGCCATGGTGTCAAAGAAGATCAGGCCGCCGGTGCTGGGCAGCAGCGCTTCGATCACGTCTTTGGAACCGTTTTCCTTGGCGCGACCGGCAGCGATATTGA
>JAEMRG010000054.1 GCA_016463455.1 Rhodoferax sp. | reverse complement strand
GCGACGACCCACACGGATTTTTGTAATTGCATGGCGTACCACTCCCAAATTTTTATACCTGCACATCAATGCAGGACAAAGCACGGGAGCGTACGACTCGCGCGGCCTTAGCCGCGCAGCGTCAAACGGCCTGTGCTTTCTCCATGCACTGCCCCAATTGCGCAAAGTACTGGTGCGTCGCTTTCGTTGGCACCACGTACTTGACGCGGTTGTCCTGGCTATCCAGGTTCAGGTCGATCATTCCTTTTTTGCGCAAAGCCTTTAAACGGCGGTGCGCAGTAGTGGTCGAAATCTCGGGCAACATCACCATGGCCTCCAGCACCGTAATCGGTTTTTCTTCGTGCCACGCGGACGCGAAGACATTGAGCATGCGCGACTCGACAGCGTCGAGTTGCGGAAAGCTCGGCAAGCTGCGAACAGCATGCACCAGATTGAGGTACTTGGTGTACATCTGCGAAAAATTAGCTACCTTTGTTTTTGACATGATCGACTTCCAACGGTTGAAATATGATTTTTTATTGAAGCATTTCAGTTCAACATCTGAAATCCAACAATATTCTCGCAAAAAATGACGTTTCCTACTAATTTTTTACGAGGGCCTTTATTTCGTTATATTACACCATATTTTTAAGTTTATCAACATATTCATCAAAAACGTTATTTGCTGGAAGGGAAACTGAACATGGTTCCCTCCCGTACGCCAGCGGAAGGCCAGCGCTGGGTGATGGTTTTGCGCTTGGTATAAAAACGCGCAGCGTCGGGTCCATAGGCATGCAAGTCGCCGAATAAAGAGCGCTTCCATCCCCCAAAAGAGTGGTAAGCCACTGGTACCGGTAGGGGTACATTGACGCCCACCATGCCTACCAGAATGTTGTCGCTGAAGTAGCGCGCGGCCTCGCCATCGCGGGTAAAGATGCAGGTGCCGTTGCCGTATTCATGGGCGTCAATCATGTCCATGGCTTCTTGCAAGGTTTTGACGCGTACCACGCCCAGCACCGGTCCGAAGATCTCTTCCTGGTAGGTCACCATGCCGGGTTTGACGTTGTCAAACAGGCAGGGCCCCAGAAAATAGCCTTGCTCATGGCCCGGTACCTGTACGCCGCGCCCATCGACCACCAAGGTGGCGCCCTCGGCCACGCCCTGGTCCACATAGCCCTTGACCTTATCAAAATGGGCCTTGGTGACCAGCGGGCCCATGTCCATACCGGCCGTGGTGCCGGGACCGACTTTCATCTTGGCAATTTCGATTTTCAGGCCGGCAATCACTGCATCTGCCGTGGCGTCGCCCACTGCGACCACCAGGGGGATGGCCATGCAGCGCTCGCCGCACGAGCCATAGGCCGCGCCCATCAGCGCATTGACGGCGTTGGGCACATCTGCGTCGGGCATCACCACCGCATGGTTTTTTGCGCCGCCCAGGGCTTGCACGCGCTTGCCGTGGGCGCAACCGGTGGCGTAAATGTACTCAGCGATAGCGGTGCTGCCGACAAAGCTGATGGCTTTGACGCGCGGGTCGGTCAGCAGTGTGTCAACCGCTTCTTTGTCGCCATTGACCACATTGAGCACGCCCGGCGGGAGACCTGCTTGCAGCGCTAATTGCGCTACCAGCATGGTGCTGCTGGGGTCGCGCTCTGAGGGTTTGAGCACAAAGGTATTGCCGCATACCACTGCCATGGGCCACATCCACAAGGGCACCATGATGGGAAAGTTAAAGGGCGTGATGCCGGCAGCCACCCCGAGCGCCTGAAACTCGCTCCAGGAGTCGATAGACGGGCCTACGTTTTTACTGTGCTCGCCTTTGAGCAATTCGGGCGCGTAGCTGGCGTATTCCACGTTTTCAATGCCGCGTTGCAACTCGCCCATGGCATCGGGCAGTACTTTGCCGTGTTCAGCGGTCACCAGGGCGCACAAGGCATCAGCATGCTCTTCCAGCAGCACCTTGAGCTTGCTCATCACCCGCGCGCGCTTGAGCGGTGGCGTGTTGCGCCACTCAGGGTAGGCCGCCTGGGCGTTGGCGATGGCTTGCTCAACTGTTAATTTGTCTGCTAGCAAGAGCTTTTTCTCGGCTTTGCCGGTGGCAGGATTGAATACCTCAGCGCTGCGGCTTCCGCCTTGGGTTAGTTGGCCGCCAATCAGGTGGCCGATAGTGGGTAATGGGGACATAGTGCTAGTGCTCTGGATAAAAAAAGGGGTACGAAAAAAGTGGGTCAGTTACTCTGCGGGTCATACGAGCGGCACGCACGGGTTTGCGCCGCTGCGCAAGCCCGTGCGCAGCAGGCGCCGGTGCGCCGGGCTGCCTTGCGTCCTTAGTCGGTCTGGTTCATCGATTCGCCCAAGGCATTGATCAGGCTGTCGATTTCGGATTTTTCGATGATGAAAGGCGGCGCCAATTGCATGGTGTCGCCGCCGTAGCGCACGTAAAAGCCCTTTTCCAGGCAACGCATAGCAATTTCATAGGGTCGGCGCGCGGGTTCGCCGGGCACTGCAGCAATCGTGAACCCTGCCGCCAGACCTACATTGCGGATGTCGGTGATGTGCTTGCTGCCTTTGAGGCTGTGCACCGCCTGCTCAAAATAAGGCGCCATAGCGGCCACGCGTTCAATCATGTTTTCCTTGACCAGCACATCCAGGGCCGCGATACCGGCAGCGCAGGCCACCGGGTGCGCCGAGTAGGTGTAACCGTGGAGAAACTCGAGCAGGTACTCCGGGCCGCCCGCGTCCATAAAGGTGTCGTAGATTTCTTTCTTAGCCACCACCGCGCCCAGCGGCTGGGCGCCATTGGTCACTTGCTTGGCGATATTCATGATGTCCGGGGTCACGCCAAAGGCTGCCGAGCCGGTGTAGGCGCCGCAGCGGCCAAAGCCGGTAATGACTTCATCAAATATCAACAAAATGTTGTTGGCGGTGCAAATCTCGCGCAAGCGTGTCAGGTAGCCCACAGGCGGCACCACCACGCCACCCGAGCCCGACATAGGCTCGACGATGACAGCTGCGATATTGGATGCGTCATGCAGCGTAATCAGACGCAGCAATTCGTCTGCCAACTCCACGCCGTGGGCCGGCATGCCGCGCGAATAGACGTTTTGCGGCAGCTGGGTGTGCGGCAGGTGATCGGCCTCAATGCCCTGGCCAAAGGTTTTGCGGTTGGCGCCAATGCCGCCTACCGAAATACCACCGAAATTGACGCCGTGGTAGCCTTTTTCGCGGCCAATCAGGCGCGTCTTGGTGCCCATGCCTTTGGCGCGCCAGTAGGCGCGTGCCATCTTCAGCGAGGTGTCGGCGCACTCCGAACCCGAACCGGCAAAAAACACGCGGTCCAAACCCTCGGGCATGAGCTGGGTGATTTTGTTGGCGAGTTCAAAAGACAGCGGATGCGCGTATTGAAACGCGGGGGAATATTCCATGGTGCCGATCTGGCGGCTGACCGCATCGGTGATTTCTTGGCGTCCGTGGCCCAGGCCGCAGCACCACAGGCCGGACAAGCCGTCCAGCACCTTGCGCCCATTGGAGTCGGTGTAGTAAGCGCCTTTGGCGCTGACCATCATGCGAGGGTTGGCTTTGAAATTGCGGTTACCGCTGTAAGGCATCCAGTGCGCATCCATCCAGGCGGGGTCGCGCGGGTAGGGGGAGGTAGTGGTCACGACCGGTGCGTGGCTGGCGGTGTCATGGGGTTTCATGGCAGTCTCCTGGATGTTAGAGGTTGACAAAAATCGGCTGCGGCCTAGCTCGCTGCACCGCATTTGCCGAAAAAGACGCGTTCATCAGCGAGTGACAGGCCATTGTGGCTTGCTCTGTTACTCTTATAAAGTCACAATTATCGCTATTTACTTGTCTTTTTATGAAAGCAATCCCAACTTCACGCCCGGCGCTAGGTCAGCTCAGCGACATCGACTTGCGCTTGCTGCGCGTGTTCCGGGTGGTGGCCGACTGCGGTGGCATGGCCGCTGCCGAACTAGAGCTCAATATCGGCAGCTCCACCATCAGCCGCCATATTAAAGACCTGGAAACCCGCCTGGGTTTGCGCCTGTGCCGCCGTGGGCGAGCCGGCTTTGCTTTGACGCCGGAGGGCCAAAAAATTTACGCGCAAACCACCCAATTGCTGGCCGCTACCGACGCGTTTCGCAGCAGCGTCGATGAGATTCACCAGCGCATGGGCGGCCAGTTGCAGATAGCGGTGTTTGACAAAACTGCCAGCAACCCCAAGGCCCGCCTGGCGCAGGCCATAGCACGCTTTCACGCGCTGGCGCCGGACGTGGCGCTCAATCTGCATGTGGCCACGCTCAATGCCATAGAGCGCGGCGTGCTCGACGGCCAGTTTCACCTGGGCATCATTCCCGGCCACCGCACCTCCAGCACCTTGCACTATGCGCGCTTGTTTGATGAGCATATGTGCTTGTACTGCGGCCCCGGCCATGCCTTGTTTGGCAGCGTGCACAGCAGCTTGGATTGGGACGCGCTGCGCGCGCTGCCATTTGCCGGCCTGGGGTACCACTCGCCCAATTTGCAGCTCAGCCAGCAATTGCGCCTGACGCGCAGCGCCACCGGTTTTGACCAGGAGTCGATTGCCACCCTGATTTTGTCAGGCCGCTTTGTCGGCTTTTTGCCCGAGCACTATGCGCAAAGCTTTGTGCAGCAAGGCCAGATGCAGGCCGTCTTGCCGGATGTGTTTTTTTACGACTGCGAGTTCTTCGCCATCACCCGCCGCTCACCGCAAGCCTCGCGCGCCACCCGTGCCTTCTTGCAATGCCTAGAGCAGTCGCACGCGGCCTCGTAGCGCGCAGAGGCTAAGCCCGATTTCCTAAGCGCCGCAAAAAGGAAAGCCCGCAATCGGGTTTTCGCCGTCCATGCGCGCGGCCAGGGCCTTGCCCGATCCGGCCCCGTGCGTCCAGCCCAAGGTGCCGTGGCCGGCGTTGACCCACAGGCCGCGCACAGGCGTTTGGCCGATATACGGAATATTGGTCGGCGTGGCCGGGCGCAGACCGGCCCAGAACTGCGGATTACCCCCTTCATGGGGCAAACGGGTGTCGCACATGCCGGGCCAGATTTCCTCCACCCGGCGCGCCAGCATCTGGCAACGCGCTTGGGACACCGGGCTGTCAAGGCCGAGGTCGTAGCCGCCCACCTCGATCGTGCCGGCCACCCGGATCTGGTCGCCCAGGCGGGTGATGGCAATCTTGCGCGAGTCGTCGATCACCGATACCGAAGGCGCCCGCTCGGGCCGCACTATCGGGAAGGTGGCGCTATAGCCTTTGCCCGGGTAAATCGGCAAGTCCACGCCCACGCGGCGCAGCAAGGGCGCGCTAAAGGAGCCGCAGGCGACCACTACCGCATCGGCAGCTAGCGTGCGCACACTGCCGCCTGCGCCTGCTGTGTCCACTGCGCTAGGTGCGCCCTCATTTGCCAGCGGGCGCACACGCACCCCGCGCACCGTGGCGCCCGTCACCTCCAGCCCCTCTAGCCGGTGCGAAAACAAAAACTCTACGCCGCGTGCCGCGCCATCGCGTGCCAAGGCCTGGGTAAATACGCGCGCATCACCCGACTCATCGCTGGCGGTAAACGTGGCGCCCACAATATGCTCGCCAAAGGGCGCCAGGCTAGGCTCCAGGCGCAATAACTCGGCCTTGCTGATGACCTTGCGTTGCACGCCAAACTGTTGCATCAAGCGGGCCAGTTCGCAGGCGCCGTCAAAAGCGGCTTGGGTAGCAAAAAAATGCGAGATGCCGCGCTCCAAGCGGTGGTAGTCAATACCGGTTTGCGCCACCAGTTCTTTGAGCGCCACATGGCTGTATGCGCCCAAGGCCACGATGTGGCCCACGTTACGGTGGAAAGCCGCATCGTTGCATTCGGCCAGAAAGCGCAAACTCCAGCGGTATTGCTGCCAGCCTTCGCCCAGTGGCCACTGCGGCCTAAACAATAGCGGCGCTTCTTTGCTAAACATCCACTTGAGCGCTTTCAGGGGCGCATCGCGGTGCGCCCAGGGTTCGCAGTGGCTGACCGAAATCTGCCCGGCGTTGGCAAAACTGGTTTCCAGCGCTGCATCGGCCTGTCGCTCTAGCACCGTGACACGGTGGCCGCGCGCGGCCAGGTACCAGGCAGTGCTGGTGCCGATGATGCCGGCACCCACCACAACAATATGCATAACAAATCCCCTTGTGTACACCCGCCAGGGATGCGGAAAATGGGCGCAGATAAATTAGGCCATCAATTGAACCGCGCAGTCGCAAATTGGCCCGAATCGAATACAAAACAACCCAAAGGCTAAAATTCAGGCATGCCTTCCAAATCGCTGCCCAAAGTGTCCTTCAAAACCCAGATGCTACAGGCGCGCGAGGACGCCATCATCCAGACCGCCAGCGCACTGCTGGCGCAAAAAGGTTTTGAGGCTATGACGGTGGATGAAGTCGCTGCCACCGTGGGCATTGCCAAGGCCAGCTTGTACAAGCATTTCCCCAGCAAAGAAGACCTGGCGGCGGCGGCCATGGTCAAGCTCATGCAAAGAGCCCAAGACTACTTGCGCGAACTGCCGGTGCAAAGCGCCATGGCGCAATTGCGGGCGGTAGCGCGCTGGACCATGGAGCTGCAATTGCTCGGCCAGATGCCCTCCCTGCCCAGTCGCAATTCCACACTGCGCGCCAAGCTCATGGCCAATGCGCAGTACATGGATGGCTTGATTGAAGTCAGCGACCGCCTGGGCGCCTGGATTGAAGAGGCGCAAGCGCAAGGCCATTTGCAATCCAGTCTGCCGCCGATTGCCGTGCTCTACACCTTGTACGCCCGCGCCTGCGACCCGGTGCTGGAATTCTTAAAAATGGGCGGCCAGCACAATGACGCGCAAATCATCGACCTGGTCATGAGCACCTGCTTCGATGGCTTAGCCGCCCGCTAAATTTCAATCACCGCTTGGGCGCGAAATTGGGCCTGCTCTTTTTTGCGGGCATAACCCAGGGGATTGGCGACTACCCGGCAACCGCGGTGTACATAGTCTTGCGCAAGGTGCAAATGCCCGTGCAACCAGAGTGCGGCCTGCGGTAGCAAGTCATCCAGCGCATTGCAAAAACCGGCGGTGCCGGGTACCCGGCCATAGCGCGGGTCGGCGCTGTGCAGGCTGGGCGCAAAGTGCGTCACCACGATGGTTTTGCCCTCAAAGGCTTGGCTTAATGCATGGCGTAACCAGGCTTGGCATTGCAGGCCTTCTGCGCGCACCGCTTCGGACAGAAAAGGCAGGCCATGGCGCTGCGTGCCGGTTTTTTTGAGGTAGTAGTCGGCGGCGCGAAAGGCTTTTTCGCGCGCCTTGGGGTCGGGTGCGCCGCCCTCTTGTGCGGCAAGTGCATCGAAGTCTGTCCATAGGGTAGTGCCCAGCATACGTAATGCCTGGCCATCGGCACTTCGGCCTGGCAGCGTAAGCAACTGGCGGTCCAGCCAGCTAATACCCAGGCGCGCACAGGTCTCGCGCAATCGCGCCTGGCCAGCATCCATATCGAGCGTGTCGTACTCATGGTTGCCCGGCACAAAATACACCGGTACCGGCCATCCGTGCAGCGGAGAAAACCGCGCCAGGCCGAAATCTGCATCCTGCAATTTGGAGCCGGTTTGGTAGGAGCCAATGTCCCCGGCCAGCACCAAAAAATCCGCCTCAGGGGCTGGACGCGGCGCAAAATCGGGCTGCGATTCCAGATGCAGGTCGGAGAGCAATTGCAGCTTCACTCGGCGCTCCTGGGCACAGCCTGCGCCACCGCATGTACCTGGGCGCGCAACCAGCTTTGCGCACTGTCCGCATCATGGCGCTGGTGCCAGAGCGCATCGACCTGAATTGGGGGCACATCAAATGGCAATTCATGCACTACCAGCTGCGGCGCATAGCCGGTGACTTGCACAAAATGGCGTGGCAGCACGGCCAGCAAATCCGATTGCGCCACCACGCTGCCGGTAGTGAAAAACTGGTTCACCGTCAGCACCACGCGGCGCGAGCGGTTGACCGAGGCCAGCGCTTCATCAATCAGCCCGTAAGCGCGCCCCGAAAAACTCACCAGCACATGCTGGGCCTGGCAAAACGCATCCAGGCTCAGCGGTGCGCCGGCCAGCACATGGTCGCTGCGCATCACGCATACATAGTCACTGGAAAAAAGCCTTTGCTGGCCAAAGCGCACGACCTGCCCGTTTTGCCGTTGCTGCGCGATGGCGGCAAGAGCGGCAGGGAAATGGCCCACCGCCAGGTCCACCTCGCCTTCTTCCAGCATACGCCGAGGGTCACGCGTGGTCAGGGGGACGGAGCGCAAAGACACGCCCGGCGCTTGCCGCAGCAAGCCCTGCACCAAGCCTGGCATCAGCTGTGACGCGGTGGCGTCGGCCATGGTCAGCACAAAGCTACATACCGTATCGGCAGGCGAAAACGGCTGCGGCGCCAATGCGTTTTGCAAGCGCGCCAGCGTCTCGCGCACCTGTGGCCATAGCAGCAAGGCCTTGGGCGTGGCCTCTAAGCCGCGCCCCCGACGTACCAGCACCTCGTCGCCCAGTGCCTCGCGCAGGCGGCGCAAGGCATTGCTCACCGCCGGCTGGGTGAGCGACAGCACCTGGGCGGCCCGTGTCAGGCTGCGCTCGGCCATCACCACGTCAAAGATTTTGAGCAGGTTCAGGTCGAAGTTGCGCAGTTGCGGAACGGGCAGGGCCATAAATAGATTGTATGAATGTATGGAATCAAAAAAATAAAGTGGACTCGTATTAGTGTAAACCCTAGTATCGCCCCCATGTGCGTTGTATCTCGACCCGATACAAGACGTTTAAGGAGCCATGTATGTCCTATTTCACCCCATTTTTATTGCCGTCCGGCGCGCCACGCGCACCAGGCATGCTCGCCAGAAAACAGACCGCCAAGGCTTCGCGAACCCTGGCCGGCCTCTTGTCGGCCGCCGTGTTGGCCGCTTTGCTGGTCATTGCCGAACAGTTGATTGACAACTGGGCCGAGGGCCATTTGTTATTGGCCTGGGTCCTGCTGTGGTCGGCTCTGTTTGCCGGTTTGGCCTTGCTGGCCCGCCCGCTGCGAATTGCCAGCGTGGCGGCGGCCATGGCGCTACAAAACTGGTTCGCAGCGCGCGCGCAGGCCCGCCATGAGCAAGCAGCCTGGGAACTGGCACTACAGGACCCGCGCGTGCGCCAAGAACTGCGCGCCGCCCACTCCCGCAGCACCGATATCTAAGCGCCTGCGGCCCGGCAAACTTTAGCGCAGAACCAGCCGATCGGGCTCGCGCTGGGCGTGTAAAAAAGCCAGGCTATCGCGCGCTGGCATGGACAGCCAGTCTGCGTAGTGCTGCGGTGGCAGCACGACCACCATGCGCTTTTCCTCCCCCGGTTTGTGCATCAGGCGCATGACTGGATGGTCTTCGGCGTTCACCGTCAGCATAGTGAAGCTAAAAATTTCCTGCTCCTGCGCACGCCAGCAAGACCACAAACCGGCCACACCCAGCGGCGCACCGTCGGCGCTGCCAATGCGCGCTGCCAGCGCCCGCCCGCTGCGCCAGTCCGGCTCGAACAAGGCCTCGGCGGCAATGATGCAATGCTGGCCACGCCGCCAGGCGTCGCGAAAGCTGGGTTTCTCCATGGCGGTTTCACTGCGCGCGTTGTAGGTGTGGCGCGTTATGCGCAAGTCGGTAGACCACTGCGGCACCAGACCGAATAAACCGGTGAGGGCCTGCCAAGGTCCCGCAACCGGGGCCGTACCCGGCGGCGTGTTGCGGATAAACAGCGCCCGGTAGCCCGGCCACACATCGGCCTGCCCCGCGTCCTCGGGCAGGGCGATGCCGAAATGGCGCTCAAACCGTTCGCGCCCCTGAATGCCTTGGTAATGGCTGCACATAAGCGCCATTGTCTGCCGGGCAGCGATTGCGGCGGCCCATGGTGAGAATCAGGCCATGCGCTGGTGACACTAGGGCCGATGGATGCCCTTGCAGTGAGCGCCTGCGGGGCGCGCTGCTAGTGCGCTTCAGGTAAGCTTGGGCCGCGTCGTATGGCGCTTACGGCACTACCCAGGAGCCCTTCCATGAGCACTTCAGACACCGCAGGATTTGGCAAATTTGTTCCCGGCTTTGACTTTTTGCAAAACCTGGCCAAAGCCGCCGGTGGCGCCGATAGCAGTCCATCGTCCCTGCCCAATATGGCGCAATGGCTGGTGCCTAGCCTCAAGGTCGAGGACCTGGAAAAGCGCATCGAAGAGCTCAAGCATGTGCAGTTTTGGCTGGACCAGAACGCACGGGCACTGAGCGCCACCATCCAGGCGCTGGAAGTGCAAAAAATGACCATGGAAACCTTAAAGGGCATGAACTTCACCATGGGCATGCCCGGCGCCGCGCAAGCCGC
>JAEMRG010000311.1 GCA_016463455.1 Rhodoferax sp. | reverse complement strand
TGTGAGTTGTTTGCCTGGCGCGCCACGCCCGAGGGGCGACTGGCCGAGGTCTTGGTGCTGGACCAGTTCTCGCGCAATGTGTACCGCGACACGCCCCGCGCTTTTGCGCAGGACGCGCTGGCCTTGGCGCTGGCGCAAGAGCTGGTGGCCAGTGGGCAGGACCGCAGCCTGCCCTTGGCGCAGCGCAGCTTTGCCTACATGCCCTATATGCACAGCGAGTCCGCGTTGATTCATTCCCAAGCCACCGTGCTGTTTTCGCAACCCGGCATGGAGGACAGCCTGCGCTTTGAGCAGCGTCACCAAGCCATCATCGAGCGCTTTGGCCGCTACCCCCACCGAAACGCCCTGCTGGGGCGCGAGTCGACGCCCGAGGAGTTGGCTTTTTTGAGCGAGCCGGGGTCGGCGTTTTAGTTCAGAAGATGCTTCATCAAGATGAATAAATGTCAAATATTTTTGACATTTATTCATCTTGATGTTCCAATGCGCCAATGAATCTCGCTGACATTGGCCTTCTCGTTCAAGCACGCCGCGAAGCATTGGGACTTTCGCAGGCGCGATTGGCTCGGCTGTCCGATTTGTCGCGTGCCACTATCAATCAACTAGAAAACGGCTCTCTGTTAGATCTGGGCACCCACCGTTTGTTGGGCTTGCTGCAGTTGCTGGGCATGGATTTAACCGCGCAAACCCGCAAGCCCCAGCGGAAGGCCCTGGCTTTGTTGAGCCAAACCGCCAGCGTAAGCTACAAAACAGCGCTCCTGCCCGATGCTTTGGCGCAGGCGCTGGTCAGTGGCGACTTGCCCGACGCGCTGGTGGCGCAGGTGTCGACCCTTATCGACGAAGCGCCTTTGCCTTTGATTGTTTCTGGCATAGAAGAAGTAGCGCAGCGCACCCAGACCACCCCCAAAGCGCTCTGGAAAAACTTGACGGCCTGGGCACAGGCTTTGCAGTCACCTCGGGCAGCTTGGGCCTAGGCTGACGCACATGACCGGCACCACCGAACCACGCGACCTTCCGCCAGGCGTTTGGCAAACACTGCTGCCGCATGCCTTCGCGCTGATCGATGAGATTGCGCGGCGAGGCATCCCTGATCCGTTTTGGACCTTTGGTGGCGGCACGGTCTTGATGCTGCGGCATCAGCACCGGGTTAGTAAGGACATTGATATCTTTGTGCCCGACCCGCAGTACCTGGGTTTTGTAACGCCTCGGCTTAACGATACCGCCGAAGGCATTTCGCAAAACTATGTGGAAGGCCCAGGGTATGTGAAGCTGCTTCGCCCCGAGGGCGAAATTGATTTTGTAGCCTCACCCAATCTGACGACACTACCCTATGAAGAATGGACATTGCTCGGGCGCAAAGTAAGAGTCGAAACTTCGGCAGAGATCGTTGCCAAAAAGCTGTGGCACCGGGGCGATCGGGCCGCTGCCCGTGACCTATTCGATCTGGCCTTGGTGATTGAGCGCGAACCTGCGGCCTTGGTTACAGCGGCTCCTTATTTGATCCGACACCGCGATGCGTTTTTGACCCAGATTAAGCAACGTGGTGCCATTTTTGCTAACCAGTTCGAGGCCATCGATGCTTTGAACTTCCGCCCACGGTACGAGGACGCTGTGGAGCAAGTTCGACAGTTTTTCTCCCAATTGGGGCAGGGCGATGGGCGCACTGCCATCGGCGATAACGCCCCCTGAAAATACCGGGGTACCGGCGAATGCACCCCAGCAGCCAAAGGCACTGGCGCACGGCAACGGTTAGGACGCCACCGGCACACACACCACTGAATTTTTCAGCTTCTGCGGCAGCGTATCCCACGGCACCCAGGCTAGGCGGCCATCGCTCAACTTCACCGCCACGGCCAAACCTTCGCACCAAGCTGGCTGCACCAGTTCGATTTGGCTCTCAGCCAACAAAGCCACAGGCACCGCCCCAAAACGCCCGGAGGCCACCGCCACCGCATCGCTCAATTTGCTATACACCGGCACCACCTCGCGCATCGCGCCTTCAGGCACGGATTGGCAAGCGGCCAGAATTAAGCCTAGCAGGCAGCTAAGGGTGAGGTGGCTAAAGGCGGGAAGCATTCGGACAATTGTGCAGCAAGAATATGGGTGGTACCCAAGGAATAAATTATTGGAATACATGAACTCAATGCGCTTGAAAACGGAGTATTTAGGCGCAAAAGTGAATATGGAAGGCCGCCACAGCTGTGCATACCTGGGTGACAATCCAAGCTATGCCTCCAAGCGCCGTCCCCGCCGCACTCACCCCAATCCACCAAGCCCTAGCCCAGTTGCGCGCCGATGCTTTGGGCGTGCAGGCCTTTTGTGCGCACGCAAGGGCGCAAGGGGATTTGCTGGCGGCGCTGCCGCCGCGCTATGGCGAGGTGTGGCTGGGGCTGATCGACCGGCTGGAGTCCAGCGCTTTGTTTAGCGAAGAGAGTTGCTCCTTTAGCCAGTCCTCGCTGCTGGACAATTTGGACGGCTGGCTGGCCAAGGCTGGCGAAAAACTGGGCGGCTGATTTGTCGCGTCGGCGCCAGGCCGGGCACTTTAGGCGCTGGGCAGCCCGATACACTGGCCCTCTAATGCCCCAAGGAGACCCTACCCATGATCACGCTGTGCGGCTTTGCCGTTTC
>JAEMRG010000310.1 GCA_016463455.1 Rhodoferax sp. | reverse complement strand
ATGTACGCGGTCATAAAAACCGGCGGCAAGCAATATCGGGTTGCAGCCGGCGAAAAAATTAAAGTAGAACAGATTGCTGCGGACGTAGGCCAAGAGATTGTGTTCGACGAGGTTTTGGCGGTCGGCAACGGCGCAGAGCTCAAAGTTGGCACACCCTTGGTGTCCGGCGCATCCGTAACAGTGACAGTTTTGTCACACGGTAAGCACGACAAAGTGCGTATTTTCAAAATGCGTCGTCGTAAGCATTACCAAAAACGCCAAGGGCACCGTCAGCAGTTCACCGAACTGCAAATCGGCGCGATTGTCGCTTAAAGGACGCAGGTCATGGCACAGAAAAAAGGCGGCGGCTCTACGCGAAACGGGCGCGATTCCAAGCCCAAAATGCTCGGTGTTAAATCATTCGGCGGTCAACTGATCAGCGCTGGCGCGATCATTGTGCGTCAGCGTGGCACCAAGTTCCACCCCGGCACCAATGTCGGCATCGGCAAAGACCACACGCTGTTTGCGTTGGTTGAGGGCCATGTCCAATTTGCTGTCAAAGGCCCATTGAACAAGCACACGGTGAGCATCACAGCTGCGGCTTGATCTGCAGCGTGTTCCCCGCAAAACCCTGCGCCGAAATGCGCGGGGTTTTTCATTTTTACCAGCAGGAATGCCATGAAGTTCGTTGACGAAGCCTATATCGACATCGCCGCAGGCGACGGCGGGGCCGGCTGCGTCTCCTTCCGGCATGAAAAATACAAAGAATTCGGCGGCCCCAATGGCGGCGACGGTGGGCGCGGCGGCCATGTGTTTGCCGTGGCGGACTCCAACCTCAACACCTTGGTGGACTTTCGCTTCTCCCGCCGCCACGATGCCAAACGCGGCCAGCACGGCATGGGCTCGGACATGTTCGGCGCTGCCGGCGACGACATCACCCTCAAAATGCCGGTGGGCACCATCATCACCGATGCCGAAACCGGTGAAGTCTTGTTTGAGCTGCTAGTGCCCGGCGAAGTGATCACCATCGCTAAGGGCGGCGACGGCGGCTTTGGCAATTTGCGTTTCAAAAGCGCGATCAACCGCGCCCCGCGCCAAAAAACGCCCGGCTGGCCTGGCGAAAAACGCAACCTCAAGCTCGAACTCAAAGTGCTGGCGGATGTGGGCTTGCTCGGCATGCCCAATGCGGGTAAATCGACCTTCATCACGGCGATTTCCAATGCCCGCCCGCGTATTGCGGATTACCCCTTCACCACCTTGCACCCCAATCTGGGCGTGGTACGCGTGGGGCCCGAGCAAAGTTTTGTGGTGGCCGACCTGCCGGGCCTGATCGAAGGCGCGTCTGAAGGCGCAGGTCTGGGCCATTTGTTTTTGCGCCATTTGCAGCGCACGCGTTTGCTGCTGCATATTGTCGATGTCGCGCCGTTTGACGAGGGCGTGGACACCGTCGCCCAGGCTAAGGCCATCGTCAACGAGCTCAAGAAATACGACCAAGGCCTTTACAAAAAGCCGCGCTGGCTGGTGCTCAACAAGCTGGACATGGTCGATGCGGACGCTCGTGTTGCGCTGATCAAAGATTTTGTGAAGCGCTTCAAGTTCAAAGGCCCGGTGTTCGAGATTTCGGCCCTGACCCGCGAGGGTTGCGAACCCTTGGTCAAAGCCATTTACAAACACGTACAAGCGCAACAATTGTCTGAGCAGCCTTACGTCGAGGAAGATCCGCGCTTTATCGCGGCGGCCCCAGAGGGTGCCGAATCTGCTCCCTGAGTTTTTTAGCGCCTTCACTCCCCCTTTTTTTTCTTTGTGCCGATACCGGTAAGCACCATGCCCAGCACCCGCAAAACCCGCATTGTTCAGGACGCCAAGCGCATCGTGGTCAAAGTCGGCTCCAGCCTGGTGACCAATGAAGGCCGAGGGCTGGACGAAGCGGCCATCGGGCAATGGTGCCGCCAAATGGCAGTCTTGCGCGCCCAGGGCATCGAAGTGGTGATGGTCTCCAGCGGCGCGATTGCCGAAGGTATGAAACGCCTGGGCTGGGGCACCCGCCCGCAGGCGATCAACGAATTGCAAGCGGCTGCGGCCGTGGGCCAGATGGGTCTGGCGCAGATGTACGAAACCAAGCTGCGCGAAAACGCCCTGGGCAGCGCCCAGGTGCTGCTCACCCACGCTGACCTGGCCGACCGCGAACGCTATCTCAATGCCCGCTCCACTTTGCTGACGCTGCTCAAGCTGGGCGTGGTACCGGTCATCAATGAAAACGACACGGTGGTGACCGACGAAATCAAGTTCGGCGATAACGACACCTTGGGCGCTTTGGTTGCCAACCTGATTGAAGCGGACGCGCTGGTGATACTGACCGATCAACAAGGCTTGTTCAGCGCCGACCCGCGCAAAGACCCGCATGCGCGCTTTATTGACCAAGCGCAGGCAGGCGACTTGGCCTTGGAAGAGATGGCTGGCGGCACCGGCAGCAGCCTGGGCCGCGGCGGCATGATTACCAAAATATTGGCGGCTAAGCGCGCGGCAGGTTCGGGCGCCTCCACCATCATCGCGTGGGGCCGCGAGCCCGACGCATTGGTGCGCCTAGCGCAGGGTGAGGCCATAGGCACGGTTTTAGTGGCCCCAACCCAGAAAACCCAGGCGCGCAAAC
>JAEMRG010000309.1 GCA_016463455.1 Rhodoferax sp. | reverse complement strand
ATTACAAAGACCGGGTGTTTGCCGAATTTTTGCGCGAATACCAGGCCGGGCGCACACCCAACCCGGATATTTTGTGCAATGCCGAAATCAAATTCAAAGCCTTTTTAGACCATGCCCTGCGCGTGGGCGCAGACTGCATTGCCACCGGCCACTACGCACGCGTGCGGCACAACGAAACCATTGGTTTGTTTGAGTTACTCAAAGGGCTGGACGCTTCCAAAGACCAGAGCTATTTTTTGCACCGACTGAACCAAGCGCAATTGTCCAAAACCCTTTTCCCGGTGGGCGAATTGCACAAAACCGAGGTGCGTCGGATCGCCGACGAGATAGGTCTGCCCAACGCGAAAAAGAAGGACTCGACCGGCATTTGCTTTATCGGCGAGCGGCCGTTCCGCGAATTCCTCAACCGCTACATCGCCAAAGAACCCGGTCCGATTAAGAACCCCAAAGGCCACACTATTGGCCAGCATGTGGGCTTGTCTTTTTACACCCTGGGTCAGCGCCAGGGCTTGGGCATTGGCGGCCTGAAGGTGCGCGGCGCACAAAAGGGTGGTGGCGAACATACGCCCTGGTTTGTGGCGCGCAAAGACATGCAGACCAACACCTTGTGGGCGGTGCAAGGGCATGCGCATCCGTGGTTGCTATCGCAATCGCTCAGCGCTGCCGATACGAGCTGGGTCGCCGGTAATGCGCCCGCATGCGGTCTGCCCCTGGCCGCTAAAACACGCTACCGCCAAAGCGATAGCCCCTGCGCGCTGCGCGCCAGTAATGGCGCAGTATTTAGTTTGGGCTTTGACCAAGCGCAATGGGCTGTCACACCCGGTCAATCCGCAGTGCTGTATGACGGTGAGCTATGCCTGGGCGGTGGCGTCATTGACAGCGTGCCAGCCCTTGACGCTGTGATGTAACCCAAAGCTTTGCTCCGTGGGACAATAAGGTTCTTTAGACATGAGCGGTTTGATTGAGAAAGCTGTCACTATGACCCGTCGCGCCACCAAAATCGTAGCCACCTTGGGCCCCGCTTCCAGCGACCCTGCCATGTTGGAAGCCCTGATACGCGAAGGCGTGGATGTGGTGCGGCTGAATTTCAGCCACGGCACGGCGCAAGACCATATCGACCGCGCGACCATGGTGCGCGAAGTGGCCCACCGTGTGGGGCGCGAAGTCGCCATCATGGCTGATTTGCAAGGTCCCAAAATCCGTGTTGGCAAGTTTGTAGAAGACAAGGTTTTCCTGGAGCATGGCCAAGCCTTTATTCTGGATGCCGCCCGCACGGAGCTGGGCGATATACATGGCGTTGGACTGGACTACAAATCGCTGCCGCAAGAGGTCAAGGCCGACGATGTGCTGCTGCTCAACGACGGCATCATCGTCATGGTGGTGGACAGGGTACAGGGCCAGCAAGTGCACACCACCGTCAAGTTAGGCGGCGTGCTGTCCAACAACAAAGGCATTAACAAACAAGGCGGCGGACTGACAGCGCCGGCGCTGACGGCCAAGGACATGGAAGACATCCGCACCGCCATGGCCTTTAAAGCCGACTATGTGGCGGTAAGTTTCCCCAAATGTGCCACCGATATGGAAATGGCGCGCCAGTTGTGCAACGTGGCCGCTGCCGAGTTCGGCCACAAGCCCGGGCTGATTGCCAAGATCGAGCGCGCCGAGGCGATCCCCAAGCTGGAAGAAATATTGCGGGCCTCGGATGGCATCATGGTGGCGCGCGGCGACTTGGCCGTAGAAGTGGGTAATGCCGCAGTCCCTGCGCTGCAAAAGCGCATGATCAAAATGGCACGCGAGTTTGACAAGATTGTCATCACTGCCACGCAAATGATGGAGTCCATGATCAGCAGCCCGGTGCCCACACGCGCCGAGGTGAGCGACGTGGCCAATGCGGTGCTCGACGGCACCGACGCCGTCATGCTGTCCGCGGAAACCGCTGCCGGCAGCTACCCGCTGGAGACGGTGCGTGAAATGGCGCAGATCTGCGTCGCAGCCGAATCGGGCGAATCGGTGAAACTGGAAACCGACTTCGTTGGAAAGACCTTTAACCATATCGACCAATCCATCGCTATGGGCGCGCTATTTACCGCACACCACTTAGGCGCCAAAGCGATTGTGGCCATGACCGACAGCGGATCGACCGCTTTATGGATGAGCCGCCATTTGATTCAGGTGCCAATTTATGCGCTCACGCCCAATGTGGCCAGCCAGCGGCGCATGACGCTGTACCGCAACGTACGCCCTTTGCTGATGAGCAGCAGCAAAGACCGCGATACCGCGCTCAACGATGCCGAAGCGCAGCTCAAAAAGCTAGGCATTGTTACCAGCGGCGATGTCTATGCTATCACCTGCGGCGAGCCCATGGGCGCGCCCGGCGGCACCAATATGCTGAAGGTCTGCCGCGTCGCTTAAACGTCGCGGTGTGGCGCGTTTACCGCACCGGGGAAGACTGGCGGCACGCGCCTGAGGGCAGGCGCCGCAAATCTCAATAGAATAGCGAAATCGGTACAAGTTACCAAGCGCTTACCAACCCCCCGGAGAACTTCCATGGCCCTCGTCTCAATGCGCGAATTGCTGGACCACGCTGCCACCCACGGCTACGGCATCCCTGCTTTTAATGTCAACAACC
>JAEMRG010000308.1 GCA_016463455.1 Rhodoferax sp. | reverse complement strand
GTCAAAGCGATTGCCAAGTGGACCAAGGCTGACGAAAAAGACGTGCCCGATGCCATGGCGGCCTTTGTGTTCCCTGACACAGCGGCACAAATGTCCAACGCCTGGTTGGGTGGCGGCGCTGCCGGCGGTGCAGCAAAAACCCTGGAAAACAGTGCCAAGCTCTGGAAAGAAATCGGCCGTATCACCGAAGTCAAGCCTGATTACAGCGTGTTTGTCGATAGCAGCTACCTGCGTGACGCAATGAAGTAATCTGCACCAGCCAGGGCGCGAGCCCTGGCTTGGGGCTGTTTGCCAGCAGAGGGGCAACTTGCATAAAGTTTGCCCCTTTCTTCTTGTGTCGTGGATTTTTACAAACTGTTATGCCTACATTGCAAATCAAAGATCTGACGGTGAATTACGCGGTCAATGGCGGCACGCTGCAAGCGCTGGCCCCCGTCAACCTGGAAATGAAAGATGGCGATTTTGTCGTCGCGCTGGGTGCCTCTGGTTGCGGTAAGACCACGCTGCTCAATTGCATCGCCGGCTTTTTGCCGCCTTCCAGCGGTGAAGTGCTGCTCAACGGCGAACACGTCGAAGGGCCGGGCGCAGACCGTGGCGTGGTGTTCCAAAAACACGCGCTGATGCCCTGGCTGTCGGTGATGGATAACGTCTGCCTGGGCTTGCGCATGCGCGGCATGGGCACTGCGCAGCGGCGGCGCATAGGCGATGAAAAACTGGCTCTGGTGGGCTTGGAGAAGTACGCCGACCGCGCTGTCTATGAATTGTCCGGCGGTATGCAACAGCGCGTCGGCATCGCCCGCGCACTGGCCAGTGACCCAGAAGTGCTGCTAATGGACGAGCCCATGGGTGCGCTGGATGCTTTCACCCGTGAAACCGTGCAGGAAATTTTGCTGCACGCCTGGGTCAAGTCCAACAAAATGGTTTTCTTTATCACCCACTCGGTGGAAGAGGCCTTGTTTTTAGCAACCCGACTGATCGTGATGAGCCCCAGCCCGGGCCGCATCACCCACACCTACGACGAGGTGCCGTTCTCGCGCCAATTCCTGGAACACGGCGACGCGCGCAAAGTGAAGTCCGAGCCCGAATTCATCCGCATGCGCGAAGAAGTGCTGTCCATCATCCACCAGCGCGAGGCGGCCCATGTCTAAGCCAAGCACCCCCACGCTGAAAACCAGCGCCTTCAAAATCCCGGGCGAAGGCTCCAGCGCATTTGTCACCACGGTCACGATTGTGGTGATGCTGGTCGCCTGGTTTGTGGTCACCAATATGGGTTGGATCAAGCCGATTTTTCTGCCCTCGCCGCAAGCAACCTACCAGCAGTTTTACGAATACCTTACCGGTATTGCCAATGACAAGCCCTTGTGGTCGCATTTCTGGGCCAGTATGTTGCGCGTGTTTGCCGCCTTTTTTCTGGGATGCTTAACTGCTATTCCCGTGGGTATTGCCATGGGCATGTCGCGCTTTTGGCGTGGCATTTTCGACCCGCCCATCGAGCTGCTGCGCCCGCTGCCGCCGCTGGCGTATTTGCCGCTGATCATCATCTGGTTTGGTATCGACGAGTTTCCCAAGGTGCTGCTGATTTACCTCAGCTGCTTTGCGCCGCTGGCCATGGCTGCGCGCTCGGGCATGCGCAGTGCCTCGCAAGAGCAGATGAACGCGGCCTATTCCATGGGTGCGAGCTACCCCCAGGTGATCTGGCATGTGGTGCTGCCTGCGGCCATGCCAGAAATTTTGGTGGGCATGCGCATCTCGATTGGCTTTGGCTGGAGTACGCTGGTGGCCGCCGAAATGGTCGCGGCCAATGTGGGCCTAGGGCAGATGGTTTTGAATGCATCGAATTTTTTGCGCACCGACATTGTGGTCATGGGCATCATCGTCATCGGCTCGGTGGCCTTTGCCTTTGACCTGCTGATGCGCTGGGTGGAGAAGAAAGTAGTACCTTGGAGGGGCAAGATGTGAGCACGCCACGCGAATTTTTCAAACCCATCACCGGCTCGGTGATGCCGCGCTTTGCGGGGTTGGCCACGCTGATGCGCCTGCCCTATGTGCAAAAAACCGACGCCGAATTTGCCGATGTAGAAATCGGCCTGGTCGGCATTCCCTGGGATGGCGGCACCACCAACCGGCCCGGTGCGCGCCACGGCCCGCGCCAGGTGCGCGACATTTCCACCATGATCCGCAACGTCAACCGCGCCAGCGGCATCGCGCCCTTTAGCCTGTGCAATTGCGCCGACCTGGGCGACACGCCGGTCAACCCGGTGGACCTTATGGACTCCCTGGCGCGCATCGAAAACTTTTTCAACGGGGTGTGCAGCGCTGGCATTGCACCCTTGTCCGTTGGTGGCGACCACCTGGTATCGCTGCCGGTGATGCGCGCCATCGTCAAGCAAACCGGCCCCTTGGGCATGGTCCACTTTGACGCCCACACCGACACCTGGGACGGCTACTTCGGCGGCTTCAAATACACCCACGGCACACCGTTTCGGCGCGCTGTCGAAGAAGGCCTGCTCGATCCCAAGCGCACAGTGCAAATCGGCATACGCGGCGCGCTCTATAGCGACGCCGAAGACACCTGGGGCCAGGAGCAAGGCATCCGCGTAATCGACATCGACGAGTTCAATGCGCTCGGTGTTGAAGCCACTATCGCCGAAGCCC
>JAEMRG010000053.1:4602-10496 GCA_016463455.1 Rhodoferax sp. | reverse complement strand
TCATCGAGCTTGAAGGGTTTGATGATGGCGGTAACTAACTTCATGTGTGCACCTCAGCTTTTCAAAAGTTGATAGCGAACGCAAGGGCTGCGCCGCTGCTCCACGGAATCGGGAGACCAAGGCATTTAGCAGAAGGCGTGCCAAGTTCAGTTATAAAAAATTGTGGTCTTGGTGCGACAAGCGCTTTATTGCATGCCCTAACTGCGCTAATATGACTGTGTAAAAACACAGTATGCACCTGCTTGGTGCAAACGCTTAAATCCGGCGCAAAAACAGCGCACTGTTTCAGGGAGTCGATATGGGTCTATCTTTGGTACAAAGCCGCGCCTTGCTCGGTTTGGAGGCGGTGCAAGTCACCGTCGAAGTGCATATGGCCAATGGCCTTCCCAGCTTCACGCTAGTGGGCTTGGCCGATGTGGAGGTGAAAGAGGCGCGCGAGCGGGTGCGCTGCGCCATTCAAAACAGCGGCCTGGAGTTCCCGCACAACAAGCGCATCACCGTCAACCTGGCCCCGGCGGACTTGCCCAAAGACTCGGGCCGCCTGGATTTGCCCATTGCCCTGGGCATTTTGGCGGCGAGCGGACAAATCGAAGCGTACCGGCTGGCCGAATACGAATTTGCTGGCGAGTTGTCGCTCTCGGGCGGGCTGCGTCCGGTGCGCGGCGCGCTGGCCATGGCCCTGGCCCTGCACCAGGCCAAGGTGCACACCAGCCTGGTGCTGCCGCCGGGCAGCGCCCAGGAGGCGGCGCTGGTGCCGGGCGCGCGGGTCTATTTGGCGCGCACCCTCATCGATGTGGTACGCCAATTTATGCCCGAAGGCACCCAGCCTCCCGGCACCGAAGCGGGCTCGAGCCCGGCTGAAGAAGGCTGGGTGCGCATGCAAGCGGCCGAGCCCGGCGGCGCCGCTGATCTGCCGGATATGGCCGACGTCAAAGGCCAGTTGGCCGCCAAGCGAGCGCTGGAGATTGCCGCTGCCGGCGGGCACAGCCTGTTGCTCGTGGGGCCGCCCGGCGCCGGTAAATCCATGCTGGCGCAGCGTTTTGCGGGCTTGCTGCCGCCCATGGATACCGACCAAGCCTTGGAAAGCGCCGCCATTGCCAGCCTGAGTGGGCGTTTTGATATCCGCCGCTGGGGCCAGCGGCCTACTTGCAGCCCGCACCATTCGGCCAGCGCGGTGGCCCTGGTCGGCGGCGGGTCACCGCCGCGCCCAGGTGAAATATCACTCGCGCACCACGGCGTTTTGTTTTTGGATGAGTTGCCCGAGTTTCCGCGCCAGGCGCTCGAAGCCCTGCGCGAGCCTTTGGAAACCGGCAGCATCACCATCGCCCGTGCCACCCGGCGGGCCGAGTTTCCGGCGCGCTTTCAACTGATCGCTGCCATGAATCCCTGCCCCTGCGGCTATTGGGGGGCGCCGGGTCGCAATTGCCGCTGCACGCCAGACCAAATTAGCCGCTACCAGGGCAAGCTCAGCGGCCCGCTCATGGACCGCATCGACTTGCATGTAGAAGTGCCGGCGCTGGCCAGCGAAGATTTGCTGCAGGCCGCTGCCGGCGAGGCCACGCACAGCATCCGCGCGCGCTGCAACCAGGCCTTTGCGCGGGCGCAAGACAGGCAGGGCAAAAACAACCAGGCCTTAGTTGGGCAGGAAATCGACCAGCATGTGCATTTGGAGTCTGCAGCAGCCAAGTTTTTACAAAGCGCAGCGCAGCAACTCGGTTGGTCCGCGCGTGGCACCCATCGCACCCTCAAGATCGCGCGCACGATTGCCGATCTGGCCGGCTCCGACATCACCGCGCTGGGCCATGTTGCCGAAGCCATGCAGTACCGTCGAACGCTCAAAAGTGCTTGAGTACCGGCCTGGCGCGCAGCTTGCGCCGGGGCTAAATTTGTTTGTGGTGGCTCAGCGCATTGCTCACCAGCTTGGCCGTGATATCCACGATCTGGATCATGCGGTCATAGGCCATGCGGGTGGGGCCGATCACGCCCAGCGTACCCACCACCTTGCCGTCCACCTCGTAGGGTGCGCTCACCACCGACAACTCTTCAAAGGGCACGATCTGGCTTTCGCCGCCAATGTAAATGCGTACCCCGGCGGCCCGGTCGGCAAAGTCCAGCAAGCGCATGATTTGGGCTTTTTGCTCAAACAACTCAAAAGCGCGGCGCAAATTGCCCATGTCATTGGAAAAGTCGCTGAGCTTGAGCAAATTGCGCTCGCCGGAAATCACCACCTCGTCCTGCTCTTGCGCCACTGCTTCGGAATTGACATTGACCGCAGCAGCCATCAAGGTGGCGATTTCCGAGCGCAGGCTTTCCACCTCGTTTTGCAAGCGGCTGCGCACTTCCTCTATGTCCAGGCCGACATAGTGGCTGTTCAAAAAATTCGCCGCTTCGATCAATTGCGACTGCGAATAATCGACTTCGGTAAAGATGATGCGGTTTTGTACATCGCCATCGGCCGACACGATGATCACCAGAATGCGCCGATCGGACAGACGCAAAAACTCCATATGCCGAAAAGCGTTGGTGCGCCGCGGCGCCATCACCACGCCCACAAATTGCGACAAATTGGACAAAAGGTTGGCCGCGTTGGAGATGACTTTCTGCGGCTGGTCCGGCGCCAAGCTGTGGGACGCAAATTGCTGCGGCTGCACCGTGAGCATGGTGTCCACAAACAGCCGGTAGCCGCGCGTGGTGGGTACCCGCCCGGCGGAGGTATGCGGGCTGACAATCAGGCCCAGGTCCTCCAGGTCCGACATCACATTGCGGATGGTCGCGGGCGACAATTCCAGTCCGGATGCTTTGGACAAGGTGCGGCTACCCACCGGTTGCCCATCGGCGATATAGCGTTCAACCAGCGCTTTGAGTAATAACTTGGAGCGATCATCGAGCATCAAAACATTTTAGTGATGTAATTTGCCCATGAACCCCCGCCTGAACCCGCAGTTCCGCCAGGTTGCCATCACCGGCAAATACCTGTCCAGCCACGCTCCTGCTGCGATAGCCGTCGCGCGCGCCACGCTGGACGGGATCGCCCATTTCCTGATAGACCAGGGTTGCGAGGTGGTGCTGGAGACCGATACCGCCGCCAAGCTGGGCCTGAGCGGCTATGCGGTGATGGATATTGAAGCCATAGGGCGCCACTGCGGTTTGTGCCTGGTGGTCGGTGGTGATGGCACCATGCTCGGGGTGGGGCGCAGGCTGGCGCCTTTTCAGGTGCCGCTGATTGGCATCAACCAAGGGCGTCTGGGCTTTATCACCGACATTGCGCTGGACCGCTATGCCGAAACCCTGAGCGCCATGCTGGCCGGTGCCTACGAAGTCGATGACCGCAGCCTGATGCAGGCGCAGGTGATGCGCGCCGGGCAATGTGTGTTTTCTGCGCTGGCGATGAACGATGTGGTGGTCAACCGGGGCGCGACTTCGGGCATGGTGGAGTTGCGGGTCGAGGTCGATGGCCATTTCGTGGCCAATCAGCGCGCCGACGGACTGATCATCGCCACGCCTACCGGCTCGACCGCCTACGCCTTGTCGGCCGGCGGGCCGATGCTGCACCCCTCGACTCCGGGTTGGGTCTTGGTGCCTATTGCGCCGCACACCTTGTCCAACCGGCCTATTGTGTTGTCGCACACCAGCGAAATTGCCATTGAAATCGTCTCCGGGCGCGACGCCAGTGCCAATTTTGATATGCAGTCCCTGGCCACTTTGATGCACGGCGACCGCATTGTGGTGCGCCGCTCAGAGCACAGCGTGCGCTTTTTGCATCCCAAGGGCTGGACTTACTTTGACACTTTGCGCCACAAGCTGCACTGGAACGAGGGGGGGAGTTAAGCGGTGGGCCTCAAACGCATTGCGCTGCGCGACTTTGTCATCGTCGCCACGCTGGACTTGGAACTGGAGACCGGCTTTACCGTGCTCACCGGCGAGACCGGCGCGGGCAAATCTATCCTGATTGACGCCTTGCAACTGGCCACCGGCGCACGCGCCGATGTGGGCCTGATCCGCGAAGGCGCGCCGCGCACCGACGTCAGCGCCGAGTTTGATACCCCAGCGGCCTTGCTGCCCTGGCTGGCCGAAGCTGGTTTTGAGGGCGCCGACAGCTTGCTACTGCGCCGCAGTGTGGACAGCAGCGGCAAAAGCCGGGCCTGGATCAACGGCCTGGCCGCCACCGCGCAGCAACTGCGCCATGTGGGCGAACAGGTGCTCGATATCCATGGCCAGCACGCCTGGCAAAGTCTCACCCGGCCCGACGCAGTGCGCGCCCTGCTAGACGACTATGCCCGCATTTCCACCAGCGTTTTGAGCGCTTTGTGGCAAAGCTGGCGCGCCGCGCAAGCCGCTTACGACCAAGCCCTGCAAGCACAGGACCTGCTGCAGCGCGATCGCGAGCGCCTGGCCTGGCAGATTGGCGAAGTGGACAAGCTCAAGCCGGGCCCTGATGAATGGGACGAACTCAATGCCGCACACAGCCGCTTAGCCCATGGGCAAACCCTGCTCGATGCTGCGCACAGCGCCTTGGCGCTACTCAACGATGATGAGCCCTCAGCTTTGCGCGGCTTGCACAGCGCCATGCAGCAGATCCAAAGCCAAACGCATTTGGATGCCGATTTTCAAGGCCCGGCTGAGGTGCTGGCCTCGGCTATTGCGCAGGTAGAGGACGCGGTACACAGCTTGCGCGCTTACCAGCGCCGCGTCGAACTCGACCCCGCGCAGTTGGCCGAACTCGATGCCCGCATGGCGCTGTGGGTGTCCCTGGCGCGTCGTTACAAACGCAGCCCGCAAGAATTGGCCGCCACGCATGCCGCCTGGAAGCAAGAACTGGCGCAGCTTGAAGCCGCTGCCGATAGCGCCCATTTGCTGGCGCAGGCGCAGCAGGCCCAAGCCGCTTTTATGGCCGAGGCGCGCAAGGTTTCCAAGGCCCGCCAGCAAGCCGCCCCCAAACTGGGGGTCGCCATCACCCAGGCCATGCAAGGCCTGGGCATGCAAGGCGGGCAATTTCAGGTGCAATTGCAGCCTACCGAGCAAGCCCACCAAAGCGGTCTGGAAGAGGTCTTGTTTTTGGTGGCCGGTCACGCTGGCAGCACACCGCGCCCGGTGGGCAAAGTAGCCTCGGGCGGCGAGCTCTCGCGCATCGCGCTGGCCATTGCCGTGACGGCCAGCCAAGCGGGCGGCGCACAGACGCTGATCTTTGACGAAGTCGATGCCGGCGTCGGTGGTGCCGTAGCGCACACCGTGGGCCGTTTGATGCGCCAACTCGGTGGTGACCGCCAGGTGCTAGCGGTCAGCCATTTGCCCCAAGTGGCCGCCTGCGCCGATCAGCACTGGGTGGTGCGCAAACAGCTGCAAGGCGGGCAGACGCTGAGCGAGGTTGCGCCGGTGCAACAGGCCCAGCGCGAGTCCGAAATCGCGCGTATGCTGGGCGGTCAAAGCAGTTCGGTAACAACCATGGCGCATGCGCGCGAAATGCTGGAGCAAGCCCGTGTCTGAACCCCAACTCGAATTAGTCCTTATCACCGGTATGTCTGGTTCTGGGAAGTCCGTGGCCCTGCATGCTTTGGAAGACGCAGGCTATTACTGTGTGGACAATTTGCCACCGCCTTTGCTCATGGATTTCATCGCTTTGCAAAGCGGCGAACATTCCACACGCGTCGCCATTGCCATGGATGTGCGCAGCGCCAAGGGCTTGCCGCTGGTGCCGGCGCAGCTGGACAAGCTGCGCACTCAGGGCATAGGTATCAAAACTTTGTTTCTCGATGCCAATACCGACACCCTGGTGCGGCGCTATTCCGAAACGCGTCGCAAACACCCTTTGTCCCAAACCGATACCCAGCCGGGCGACGAACGGCGTGCGCTGGCCGATGCGATTGAACTGGAGCGCTGCCTGCTCGCCGATATAC
>JAEMRG010000053.1:0-4502 GCA_016463455.1 Rhodoferax sp. | reverse complement strand
CGCCGCATTGGGTCACCCTAAAACGCCACCGCGAACTACAGCGCGAAGCCGATCAGCAGCTTGCGGTCTAGGCCTTAAGCAGACCCAGCAGTTTCCAAGAGTTTGCGCACCGGCGCCGGTAAACCCAAGGCGGGCCAGTCCTGCCTGGCAAGCCAGCCACCTTGAATGCCTGGCAAACGGCGGCCCGCAGACAGGCGCACATAGATGGGATGGAGGTGCAAGTCTTTGTGCGTGAGCACATGCACAAAGCTTTGCAGTGGCTGCAAACTTTTGCGCGCTGTTGCGGGCAGGGCATCGCGCAATTGCGCTTCGCCCTCAAACACCGGCAGGCAGTGCAGGCCCGCCCAGACGCCCGGCGCAGGCCGTCTTTGCAGCCACACCGCGCCACTGGCGTCTTGCGCCCACAAGAGCCATAGCGACTGGCTGCTGCGTTTGAGCTTGCGGCTACGCACCGGAAAATTTTGCATCGTGCCCGCAGCCTGCGCGCGGCAATCGGTCTGCAAGGGGCATTGGTCGCATAGCGGTTTGCGCGCTAGGCAGACGGTAGCGCCCAAGTCCATCATGCCCTGGGTGTAGCGCGCCATGGCCTTGGCGCCTGCCTGTTCATGGGGCACTAAGTCTTGCGCCAAAGCCCAAAGCGCGCGCTCCTGCGCCGCTTGCGCCAGATCGCCCCCAAAGGCCAGCCAGCGCGTCAGCACGCGCTTGACATTCGCATCCAAAATCGCCACCCGTTCGCCAAAACACAAAGATGCAATTGCCGCCGCAGTAGAGCGCCCAATGCCGGGTAGGGTTTGTAGCAGCGCGGCTTGTTGCGGGAATTGCCCGCCGTATTGCTGCATCACGATCTGCGCACAGCGGTGCAGATTGCGCGCCCGGCTGTAATAACCCAGCCCGCTCCACAAGCCCATCACCTCGTCGGCGCTGGCCTGCGCCAAATCGGCCACGGTGGGCAGTCTGCGGGTAAAGCGTTCGAAGTAGTCGCGCACCGTGGCGACCTGGGTTTGCTGCAACATGATTTCAGACAGCCAGACACGGTAAGGATCTTGGGTGTTTTGCCAGGGCAGGCTATTGCGCCCATGGCTGGTTTGCCAGCGCACCACTTTTTCCGCCATGCCGGGCACGCGCTTGTCACTTAGGGCTTTTGGCATACCGGACAAAAAAATGTGGACCTTTGGCCTTGGCGTATCGTTTTGATGGCGCTGCCGCAAGCGCGGCAGGGCAGGCCTTGGCGCCCGTACACCGCCGCTTCGAGTTGGAAATAACCCGATTCGCCTTGCGCATTAGAAAAGTCTTTGAGCGTGCTGCCGCCGATTTCTACTGCCCGCGCCAGCACCGTGCGTATGGCGGCGTGCAATCGGGTGGCGCGCGCCAGGCTAATGCGTTCGGCCCGGGTGCTCGGGCGGATGCCGGCCATAAACAAGGCTTCGCTAGCGTAAATATTGCCAACACCGACTACCAGCTCGCCACCCAGCAGCACTTGCTTGATAACCGTTTTGCGCTTTTTCAGGGCTTTCCAAAAATCCAGCGCTTGGAAATCGTCGCCTAAAGGCTCTACGCCCAGCTTGCCCAGCAGTTTGCGGGCGGCGGGGCTGGACTCATCGGGCACAAACACCACGGCGCCAAAGCGGCGCGGGTCGTGCAAGCGCAGCGTGCCCTGGCTGGTTTGCAAGTCCATATGGTCATGCTTACCGGCATCGCCCGGCACGCGTTCAAAGCGCAGGCTGCCCGACATGCCCAGGTGCAGCAGTAGCAGGCCTTGGTCCAAATCCAGTAACAAGTATTTGCCCCGGCGGCGCACGCCAAGCACCTGGCGGCCCGTCAGCGTCTGCGGCTCGCAGCCCAGAGGCCAGCGCAGGGCTTTACCCATGCGCAGGGCCAGAATGTGCGAGCCGGCAATGCGATCGGCAAAGCTTTGGCGTGTCACTTCAACTTCGGGTAGTTCGGGCATAGGTGGGGTGGGTAAAGCAAAGCCAGTGCAGGGGCATGGCCCGGCCCGGGAGTCTATTGCGCGGGGCTTGGATTATTATGGCCGCATGTCACGTACCCCCTTTTTGATGGCCCTCGCGCTGTTGGCTTTTATCGCTGATGCGCGCGCGCAATCGGCCAAAGCCCCGGTGCCCCAAGCCATTGCCGCAGAGAAAGCGGCCGAGCGCTCGGCACTCAACGCCTCTATTTTTTACCAGGTGATGCTGGCCGAAATGAGCTTTAACAATGGCGATACCGGCGCGGCCTACAGCCTGATGTTGAACGCCGCGCGCGAGTCCAAAGAAGCCCAACTGTTTCAGCGGGCGGTGGACATCGGCTTGTCCGGGCGCGATGCCAATGCCGCAGTGGGCGCGGCCAAGGCCTGGCAGCAGGCGCTGCCGCAGTCGCCAGAAGCAGACCGTTACCTTTTGCAATTGCTGATCGGGCTTAACCGCCTGCCCGAAACCCTGGTGCCTTTGCAGCGCAGCGTGGCCCGCGCCCCGCAAGCCGAGCGTGGCGCCCTGATTAGCGTGCTGACGCGCTTGTATGTGCGCGCTACCGACAAAGCCGCCGCCGCCGACCTCCTCGAAAAAGCCTTGGCCGCAGAACTGGGCAATCGCAGCAGCGGGCCGGCCGGCTGGGCCGCCATTGGCAATTTACGCCTGGTAGCTGGCAACCGCGCTGCGGCACTGGTAGCGGTGCGCAAAGGCGCTGCATTGGACGCTTTGTCGGACGATATTGCATCCCTGGCCATCAACCTGCTCGACGGCAGTTCGGAAGATCTGGATACCTTGCTGGGCGCGTACTTTGCCGCCAGCCCATCAGGCCAGGTGCGTATGGGCTATGTGCGCAAATTGATCGACTTGCAGCGTTATCCCCAAGCTCTGGCGCAAGCGACGCAGCTGACGCAGGCACAGCCGGACTTTGCCGATGCCTGGCTGATCCGCGGCTCGATTGAATTTCAAAACCAAGACCTGCAAAATGCCGAGCAGTCTTTGACTCGCTATTTAGGTGCTTTGCCGCCAAGCCGCACGCAAGAGGACCCGGATGAGGACGGCCTCACGCCGCGCGGTATCGTGCAAGCTTATTTACTGCTATCGCAAATTGCAGAAAAGCAGGGCGATTTTGCGAAAGCCCAAAGCTTTCTCGCCCGCATCAATAGCCCGCAAGACATTGCCAGAGTACAAATCCGCCGCGCGATGATGTTTGCCAAGCAAGGACGCTTGGAAGAAGCCCTGTCCTTGGTGCGCAACCTGCCCGAGGACGATGCCGACGAAGCGCGCAACAAGTTGCAGGCGCAATTGCAATTGCTGCGCGAAGGCCGGCGCGAAGAAGAAGCCTATGCCTTGCTGACCCAGGCGACCAAAAAAGCGCCAGACGATGTGGACTTGTTGTACGAACTGGCCTTGGCCGCAGAAAAACTGGGGCGGGTTGATGAAATGGAAAAAACCCTGCGGCGCGTGATCACGCTGCAAGCCGACTACCACGCGGCTTACAACGCCCTGGGCTATTCATTGGCCGACCGCAACCAGCGTTTGCCCGAGGCCCGCGCGCTGATTGAAAAAGCGCTCAGCCTAGCCCCCAACGATCCGTTCATTCTGGACAGCCTGGCCTGGGTGGAGTTTCGCAGCGGCAATAGCGCGCAAGCGGCGAGCATCCTGCGCGCCGCCTTTAGCGCCCGCCCCGACGCCGAAATTGCGGCCCATCTGGGTGAGGTCTTGTGGACCATGAACTTGCGCGAGGAGGCTAACGCCACCTGGGCCAAGGGGCTGGAGCTCAACCGCGATAACGACACGCTCAAGTCCACCATCGTGCGCCTCCGCGGCAGCTTATGAGCCCTAGGCGGGCCGTGGCCGGGCGCCTTTTTGCGGCCTGTCTGGTACTCCTATGTGCGCTACTTGTAGCCTGCAGCACGCCAGCGAAACGGCAGGAGTACGTCACCCCCAACGATGTGTGGGAAGGCCGTTTGTCGGTCCAGGTGGCAGGCGAACCACCGCAGCGCATTAGCGCGGATTTTTTTCTGGAGGGCACGGCCCGCCGCGCCAGTCTGACGCTCAACTCGCCATTGGGCACCCGCCTGGCTCGCATGCAGTGGGACGCCACTTCGGCCACGCTTGAAGTAGGCGACCAAAAGCGTAGCTTTGAATCGGTCGATGCCATGAGCACCCACAGTCTGGGCAGCGCCCTGCCCATGCAGGCCTTGTTTGCCTGGTTGCACGGGCGGCCCGAAACCGCGCCGGGCTGGGAGATTCAAACCCTGGACAAGCTGCAAGGCCGTATCCGCGCGCGCAGCGTGGACCGAACGCCCGCAGTGCAAATTGACCTGTTGCTCGAGCCCAGATAATGCAGGCCATGCAGGCGCTCTACGACATTCCCGCTCCGGCCAAGCTCAATTTGTTTTTGCACATTACTGGGCGGCGTGCTGACGGCTACCACCTGCTGCAATCGGCATTTATGTTGATCGACTGGTGCGATCAACTGCATTTTGAATTGCGCAAGGACGGCGGCATCAGCCGCGAAGACCTGACCTGGGCCCT
>JAEMRG010000052.1 GCA_016463455.1 Rhodoferax sp. | reverse complement strand
TGCGCTGGGTTTTGGGCGAGAGCCGCGCCAGCGAATTGCGTGGCGAGTCCATGCAAGATGTCATATTCAACGGCACGACGACACGTAAAGCGGCCAGCCGTGCCAGCGTCGAGCTGGTCTTTGACAATTCCGACCACCGCGCCGGCGGCCAATGGGGCCAGTTCACCGAAATTGCCGTGCGCCGGGTACTGACGCGCGACGGCACTTCCAGTTACTTCATCAACAACCAGGCGGTGCGCCGCCGCGACGTGCAAGACGTGTTTTTGGGCACCGGTCTGGGGCCGCGTGCCTACGCCATCATCGGGCAGGGGACGATTAGCCGCATTATTGAATCCAAGCCCGAAGAGTTGCGCTTGTTTTTGGAAGAGGCGGCGGGTGTATCCAAATACAAAGAGCGCCGCCGCGAGACTGAAAACCGGCTGTCCGATACGCGCTCCAATTTGACGCGAGTGGAAGACATCCTGCGCGAACTCAATAGCAGTTTGGAAAAACTGGAGCGCCAGGCCGAAGTCGCGCAAAAGTACCAGACCATGCAAACGGATGTCACGCGCAAGCAGCACCAGATATGGTTTTTGCGCCGCGCCGAAGCGCAGGCCGAGCAGATCAAGGTGCAGCGCGATGCGCAGGCCGCCGTCAATGCGCTGGAATCGCGCCTGGCCGATGTACGCCATGTCGAGGCCGAACTGGAGCAGGTGCGCCAAGCGCATTACGCTGCCGCCGACGAAGTGAACCAAAGCCAAGGCTTGCTGTACGAGGCCAGTGCCGAGGTGGGCCGCCTGGAGGCCGAAATCCGCTACGTAGTGGAGAGCCGCCAGCGCGTGGAGCAGCGCTTGCTGATGCTGCAAGCCCAAAGCACCCAATGGGCCGAGCGCCGTGCGCAGGCATTATTGGACCAAGACCAGCTACTGGTTTCGCGTGAAACCGGCGCCGAGCAAGCGGATTTGCTCGATGCACAAACCCAGGAGCAGGCCCAGCATCTGCCCGCACTGGAGGAGGCTTTGCAAAGCGCACAGTCCGCTGCCGTGGCGCAGCGTGATGCGGTGGCTCAGGTTCAGCAAGCCTTGAGCGTGTTGGCCTCGGAGCAGCGCAATATTCAGGAACAAAGCCGCCAGCTCAGCGCGCGGCGCGAGCGCCTGAGCGCCGATCGCAATGCCCTGACCCAGACCGACGAAGTGCGCTTACAAGACTTGCAAGCCCAATGGGAGCAGGCCCGCGCGGTGGCCGAAGAATCCTTGGAGCGCTTGCACAGCCTGCAGGAAAGCGCGCCCGAACTGGACGAGACACGCCGCGCCCAGCAGCAGCAGGTCAACACCGATGCGGCGCGTTATGCCGACGTATCGGCGCGCCTGGAAGCGCTCAAGGCCTTGCAAGAGCGATTGCGCACCGATGAAAAGCTCAAGCCCTGGCTCAGCAAGCACGGTTTGCTGGACTTGCAGGGCTTATGGACCCGCATCCAGGTGCAGGCCGGATGGGAAAACGCCGTCGAGGCGGCCTTGCGCGACCGCTTGGGCGCACTGGAAGTATCCAAGCTAGAGATGGTGCAAGCCTTTATTCAAGACTTGCCGCCAGTCAAGCTGTCTTTCTTCAGCAGCCCGCTCGCCGGGCGCGGCGGCGCCACCAGCACCCTGGCGGCGCTGGCCGATAAAGTGCAAATCCATGACGCTGGACTGGCTGCAGTCGTGGCCGAGTGGTTGCGTGGCTCTTATGCCGCGAAGGATATGGACGCGGCCTTTGCCCAGCGTGTTCAGTTGCAAGCAGGGGAGAATCTGTTTGTCCCCCAGGGCCATGCAGTGGGTGCGCACAGCGTCAGTTTTTACGCGGCCGATGCCGAGCAAGCGGGCTTGCTGGCAAGGGCCCAGGAAATTCAGAATTTGGAAAAAGACGCGCGGGCCCAAGCGATGATGGCCGAGGCATCGCGTAGCGCGCTCAACCGGGCCGAAAGCGCCTATGCCCAATGCGCTGCGCAGCTGGTGGATGTCCGGCGCCAAGCGCAAGAAAGCCAGACCCATAGCCATAGCTTGCAAGTGGAAGTCTTGCGCCTGACCCAATTGGCCGAGCAAACCCGCCAGCGCAGCAGCGAAATCGAGGCCGATGCGGCCGAGGTGGACGCGATGCTGGGAGACCTTGCGGCGCGCGCCGAGGAAGCCGAAGCGCGCTTTGAAGGCCTGGACATGCGCTTAAGCGAAAGCCAGGAAAAGCATGCCGACTTGCAAGAGCGCGCTATGGCGGCGCAAGCCCAATTGGACCAAAGCCGCGAGCAACTGCGCAGCCTGGAGCGCCAAGTGCAAGAGCAAGTGTTTAACCAGCGCAGCTTGCTGGCGCGGGCGCAGGAAATTGAGCGTTCCTTGCAAACCGCCGATGCGCAAACGGTGGCCGTGACTGAAGAAGCGGCGCGCGGGCAGGCCGAATTGCAGGAGCTGTCGGACGTGGCGGCCCAAGCCGGTTTACAAAGTGCATTGAGCCTGAAAGCCGAGCGCGAGAAGGCCCTGGGCGCCAAGCGCAGTAGCTACGAGGATTTGACAGCCACCTTGCGCAGCCACGAGGAGCGCCGTCTGCAACTAGAGCGCGAGTTGGACCCGATGCGCCAGCGCATTACCGAATTGCAGCTCAAAGAGCAGGCCGCACGCCTGGGCTTTGAGCAATACGAAAACCAGTTGTTTGAAGCGCAGGCCGATTTGGACGCGCTGGCCCAAAGCCTGGAAGGCAACAATATCAAACTATCGGCCCTGCAAGCGGAAATTGACCGCCTGCACCGCGAGATTGCCGCCCTGGGCGCGGTCAACCTGGCAGCTCTAGACGAACTGAGCAGCAGCCGTGAGCGCAAGGAATTTTTAGACGCGCAAAGCCTGGATTTGAACGAGGCCATGCGTACGCTGGAAGACGCCATTCGAAAGATTGACGCCGAAACGCGCGAACTGTTGGCAGAAACCTTTAACGAAGTCAATCGCCACTTCGGCGAGATGTTCCCGGTGCTGTTTGGCGGCGGCAATGCGCGCCTGGTCATTACTGGCGATGAGATTTTGGACTCCGGCGTGCAGGTGATTGCCCAACCGCCGGGTAAGAAAAACCAGACCATTCATTTGCTTTCGGGCGGCGAAAAAGCGCTTACCGCCATCGCGCTAGTGTTTGCCATTTTCCAGCTCAACCCGGCGCCGTTTTGTTTGCTCGACGAGGTGGACGCACCGCTGGATGACGCCAATACCGAGCGCTACACGAAGCTGGTGCAGCGTATGAGCGCGGGCACCCAGTTTTTGTTTATCAGCCACAACAAAATTGCTATGGAAATGGCCGAGCAGTTGATTGGCGTCACCATGCAGGAGCAGGGCGTCTCGCGCATCGTGGCGGTGGACATGGAAGCGGCCGTTGGGCTGGTGGAGGCGGCATGAGCGAGTTTCAAATCGGCCTCTTGGTGCTGGGTGCTTTGGTCTTGCTCGGTGTGCTGGTGCAAAGCCTGTGGTCTGCCCGGGCCAATGCGCCGCGCCAGGCTGATGCGCAGGCCGATGCGGCCGAGCACGATGGAAAACCCAGCTTCACCGAGCCGGTTTTTGACGATGCGGGATTTGGCAATTTGAATTTCGCAGTGGCCGCCCCACGCCGCCCGGCTATCGACAGCCTGATTGACGCGCTCGCAGCGGTTAATTTGGACCCTATGGTGCCTGCGGTTTCCGGCGACGCGGCGGTAGCGGCATTTCCCGGTAGTTGGCGGGTGGGCAGCAAACCGTTTTTGATCGAAGGCTTTAACGCGGACGCGCAGGAGTGGGAAACCCCGGTACCGGGTGCGCGCTACATGGCGTTTCAGACCGCGGTGCAATTGGCCAATCGCGCAGGCGCCCTTAACGATATCGAATACTCTGAGTTTGTGGTGAAAACCCAGGCGTTTGCCGATGCCATGAACGCAACGCCGGAGTTTCGCGAAATGCGCGATGAGGTGGCGCGGGCTAAGGAACTAGACAATTTTGCCAGCCAGCACGATGCGCAACTCGGCTTGAACTTACGGGCCCGCCATGCCGCCTGGAGCCCCGGCTACATCACCCAAGTGGCGGCGCAACACGGTTTTGTTCCCGGCCAACTCCCAGGACGCATGGTGCTGCCGGCGCCCGTCGATGGACTGCCGCCCTTGCTGGCGCTCACTTTTGACAGCCAGGCCGCACTGGCCGAAGACCCGGCCCAATCCGCTATCTTTGATATCGTCTTTCATTTGGACGTGCCGCAGGTGGACCGTGCTGAACAAGCCTTTGACCGCATGTGCCAGGCAGCGCAAGCGATGGCGCACAGCATGGATGGCATCGTCACCGACGACAACGGCCAGGCCTTGCCGGTGCAAGCGCTGCAGTCCATAAGCCATGAGTTACAGCAGTTGCATGACCGGCTGGAGCAGCGTGACTTTCCCGCCGGTTCTGCGCTGGCGCGGCGCTTGTTTTCCTGAATGCGCTTTGTGCTTGCGCACAGGCTCTTCAATCGAAAACCCTAAGTTCAGAAAGTAGGGCCCCAGGTGAGTACCCCTGAGTTGTTCGACAAGCCAGAGCCCCCAGGCGATGTAGCGCTGCGCATGGCGCAGTTGCGAACGCAGTTGCAGTACCACGGTCATTTGTACTACGTGCTGGACGCAGCCGAGTTGCCAGACGCTGAATACGACCGCATGTTCCGCGAGTTGCAGGCACTGGAGGAGCTTTACCCGCACTGGCGTACCGTGGACTCGCCCACACAAAGGGTGGGCGGCAAGCCGCTGGCGCAATTTACCAGCGTGCGTCATGTAGTGCCTATGCTCAGCATACGCACCGAGACCGATACCGAGTCGTCCGGCGCGCAGGCCTTTGACACCCGCATCCGCAAAGAGTTGGAATTGACCGACGACGCGCCAGCGGTGCACTACGTGACCGAGCTGAAGTTTGACGGCCTGGCCATGAGTTTGCGCTATGAAAATGGCGTGTTGGTGCAGGCCGCGACCCGTGGTGATGGCGAATACGGTGAGGATGTGACGCATAACGCGCGCACGATTGGGCAAATACCGCTGCGCTTGCAGGACGCGCCCTGGGTGCTGGAAGTGCGGGGCGAGGTGTACATGCGCCGCGATGATTTTGAGACCCTCAACACGCGCCAGCGCGCCCGCATTGCCCAAGGCGAAAAAGGCGAAAAAACCTTTGTCAATCCGCGCAATGCCGCCGCCGGTGCGGTGCGCCAGCTCGACCCCGGTATTGCGGCGCAGCGGCCTTTGAGTTTTTTTGCCTATGGTGTGGGCGAGTTGCAAGGCGGGCCGGCCTGGTCTACGCATATGGATTTGCTGATGGCGCTCAAGGCCTGGGGTTTCCCGGTGGCCGAGCAGACCGCGACCGCGCTGGGGGCACAGGGCTTGCTGGACTTTCACCAGCGCATCGGCGCGCTGCGCGACCAACTGCCATTTGATATTGACGGCGTGGTGTACAAGGTCAACCACCTGGCTTTGCAACAACGCCTAGGATTTGTCAGCCGCGAGCCGCGCTGGGCGGTGGCGCACAAATACCCGGCACAAGAGCAAGTGACCACGGTGCTGGCGATTGATGTGCAAGTCGGGCGTACCGGCAAGCTCACCCCGGTGGCCAAGCTGGCGCCGGTGTTTGTAGGCGGCGTCACCGTCACCAATGCCACGCTGCATAACGAAGATGAGGCCAGGCGCAAAGATGTGCGTGTGGGCGACAGTGTCGTTGTGCGCCGCGCAGGCGATGTGATTCCCGAGGTGGTCAGCGTCTTGCCCGCCAGCTTGGAGTCGCCCGGCCGCGGCCAGGCGTTCACCATGCCGCGCCAATGTCCGGTGTGCGGGTCTGCCGCTGTGCGCGAGGAGGAGGAGGCGGACTACCGCTGTACCGGTGGCTTGTTTTGCAGCGCGCAGCGCAAGCAGGCGATTTCGCATTTTGTGCAGCGCCGCGCCGTCGAGGTCGAAGGTCTGGGTGAAAAACTGGTGGACCAGTTGGTGGAAGCGGGCTTGGTGCGCACCTTGCCGGATATTTACCGCTTGGGCTTCACGGCCTTGGCTACTTTGGACCGTATGGCGGATAAATCGGCCAGCAATGTGCTGGAGGCATTGGAAAAGTCCAAGTCCACCACGCTGCCGCGCTTTTTGTATGGTTTGGGCATACGGCATGTGGGCGAGGCCACGGCCAAAGAATTGGCCCGTCATTTTGGCGATGTGCAAGCCGTGATGGATGCGCCATTGGAAAAGCTGCTGGAGGTCAACGATGTTGGCCCTACCGTCGCCCAAAGTCTTCGGGCGTTTTTTGACCAGGCGCATAACCGCGAGGTGGTGGAACAATTGCGTGCTTGCGGCGTACATTGGCCCGCCATACAGGCCGCATCTGACGCCCCCAAACCTTTAGCCGGTTTGACCTTTGTCATTACCGGGACTTTGCCCACGCTGGGTCGTGACGCCGCCAAAGCCTTGATTGAAGACGCGGGCGCTAAAGTGGCCGGTTCGGTGAGCAAAAAAACCAGTTTTGTGCTGGCCGGCAGCGAGGCCGGTAGCAAGCTAGATAAAGCGCAGGAGCTGGGCGTGCCGGTGATTGATGAGGCTGCTTTGTACAACATGCTGGAGGAACGCTGATGGCGGTATGCGAGATTTTGAAAATGGGCGATCCGCGCTTATTGCGCACGGCGCAAAAAGTGCAGTCATTGGATACCGATGCACTGCATCTGTTGGTGACGGACCTGCTCGACACCATGCGCGCGGCCCATGGGGCGGGCCTGGCCGCGCCCCAAATCGGGGTGGACTTGCAGGTGGTGATTTTCGGCTCGGACGAGCGCAACCCACGCTACCCGGATCGGCCCCTGGTGCCGCGTACGGTGCTGGTCAACCCGACCATCACGCCTTTAGGCCAGGACGAGGAATCCGATTGGGAAGGCTGCTTGTCGGTGCCGGGCTTACGCGGCGTAGTGCCGCGCTGGGCGCGCATCCGCTATACCGGTTGGGACGCTTTTGGCGACCCGATTGACCGCACGGTGGACGGTTTTCATGCCCGCGTAGTGCAGCATGAATGCGACCATTTGTGGGGCAAGCTCTATCCCATGCGTATGCGCGATTTTTCGCAATTTGGATTTACCGAGATATTGTTTCCAGGCATTGCGGCCAGTGAAGACGATTAATGTCCCCGCACGCAGTCACAGCGCGCCGTGCCTGAACCAAGGGGTTTGCCTTGACTATTGAACTATTTGCGTTTGACACGCCCAACGGGCGAAAAATCAGCGTTGCGCTGGAAGAAATGGGTCTGCCCTATACCGTGCAGGTGGTCGATATTGGCGCGGGACAGCAGTTTGATCCGGCATTTATTCGTATCAGCCCCAACAACAAAATCCCCGCCATCGTGGACCCGCAGGGGCCGGACGGGCAGCCCATCAGTGTTTTTGAGTCTGGCGCTATCTTGCTATACCTTGCTGAAAAGACCGGGCTTTTTTTGCCGCCTGCCGGCCGCGCCCGCGTGGAGGTTTTGGAGTGGCTGATGTTCCAGATGGGCGGCTTTGGCCCGATACCCGGTCAGGTTCACCACTTTGTTGCCTTGGGCTCGGAGGCGGACCGACGCTACGGCTTGGAGCGCTTTACGGCCGAGACGCGCCGTTTGTATGGCGTCATGGAACGGCGTTTGCAGGGGCGTAGCTATTTCGCGGGCGAGTTGTCTATCGCTGACTTTGCTATTTTGGGATGGGTGTGGCGCCATCCGCGCCATCAGGTGGATTTGGCCGATTTTCCGCAGGTGCAGCGCTGGTACCAGGCGCTCATGGCGCGCCCGGCTGTGCAGCGCGGTTTTGCCGTGCCACTGCGGGCAGGCGCGTAAATGCGGCGCAGCTTGCTCGCCGCTGGGTGTGCAGCCTTGGCACTCAGTAGTCTTTCGCTTGGAGCGCAGACAGTGCGTGACCGGGAAATAGCGCAATGCCTTCCGGGCGAAATCGTCACCTGGGGGGATGGCCGGGACCGGCCCGCCAGCAAGCTCGTGTTTGTCTATGACCATAGCGGTGCGCCCGAGTGGTTTTCCGAAGAGTTGGTCTTTTCCGCTGTGCAACGGTCTGCGCTGGCCTGGTCACCGTGTGGCGTGCCTAACGCAGTGCAACGTATCAAGCCCGCGAGCGCCTTGCCCGAAGGTGCCGTCATAGTCCAATGGAGTGAAAAAAACAGTGGCGGCAATTTTGCGCAGGCAGACCTGGGCCGAGGCCTTTTGGCCATGAGCCCGGCGATGTTTCGCTTGCTGAGCACCCGCAACCCGATGCACGACGCCCGCGAAACTTTGCAAATGGTGATCTCCCACGAAATGGGTCACCACTTTGGCCTGATGGCCCATTCACGGCGCTGTGTCGATGTCACTTCCTACTACGACAACGGTAAGGGTGAGCGCTGTTTTACCCGAGACGGTAATATGCCTAGGCCTGGCTTTGAGTACCGTGCCACACTGCCGACCGCCTGCGATATCGCCCGCTGCATCCAGGCCAATAATCCCAAGCCTTAGAGGCGGCCCGCACCGGTATATGGCTGATAGCACCGACTTTTATGCACTAGCATAGGTGGCGTTTTCCACATGCCCAATGGCACAGCGACTGCCCCGCCAAGCGATCAGCTTGAAACATAAATACCCAGTGCCAGGAGATTATTGACATGGTAAGAATCGAAAAAAATGCGGCGGTATGGACCATCATCCACAGCCGGTACGAAGAGGCGCGCAACGCCATGGACCCGGACAGTGCCGATGCCCTGGTGGCGGCCTTTGAGGAATTTGAGCTTGACGATAGCGCCAGCGTAGCCGTCTTGTGGGGCGAGGGTGGTGCCTTTTGCGCGGGTTGGGATTTGAAGTACGCCAGCTCACTGACCGATTCAGAGCGCCCGCTCAGCGATATTGATTACCCCACGGACCCGACCCGCAGCGTGCCGCGCGGCCCCTTGGGTCCGACCCGTCTGGATTTGTCCAAGC
Organism: Rhodoferax sp.; assembly: GCA_016463455.1. GTDB lineage: Bacteria > Pseudomonadota > Gammaproteobacteria > Burkholderiales > Burkholderiaceae_C > Allorhodoferax. Next base: position 1,652 of record JAEMRG010000052.1, on the reverse strand, counting down.
CGGTGATTGCGGCGGTCGAAGGCCCGGCAGTGGCCGGTGGTTTCGAGTTGGCCTTGTGGTGCGATATGCGCGTGATGGCTGAAGACGCCTACTTTGGTGTCTATTGTCGGCGCTGGGGCATCCCCTTGCTTGACGGCGGTACCGTGCGCTTGCCGCGACTGGTGGGCACGGGCAGGGCCATGGAAATTACGCTTACCGGGCGCAAAGTCCCTGCTGCCGAGGCCTTAGCCATAGGTGCCTGCGAGCGCCTGGTGCCCCATGGCCAGGCTCGCATCGAAGCTGAAAAACTGGCGGCCGAAATTTCCCGCTTTCCGCAAGCCTGCGTGCGTGCAGATAGGCGCTCGATCTATATGCAGCATGGCGAAACGGTGCGCGATGCTATGCGCAAGGAGTGGTACAACGGCCTGGAATGCTTGGTGCAGGAAGGCGTGGGCGGTGCCGGGCGTTTTAAGGACGGCCTGGGCCGTCATGGCGATTTTTCTTCTATTTGATGTACAAGGGAGTCCGAACATGGCAAGCAAATCCACTAACAAACCGGCAGCGCCCGCGGCCAAGACCAGCGCCAAAAAATCAACAGCCGGTTCTAAACAAAAAGCGACACAGCCCGCTGCCGCCTTGGGTAAGCGCATGGCCAGCCTTGCTGCTGACCGGGTGTTTTCTACCTTGCATATTGCGGTACAGGGACGTATTGCCACGATTACCCTGAACCGGCCCGAGCGCCTGAACGCGATCAATGATGAAATGCCCGGAGAAATCCGTCAGGCGGTAGAACTGGCCAATGCCGATGACCGGGTGCATGTGATTGTGCTGCGCGGCGCGGGTGATGCGTTTTGCGCCGGCTACGACCTCAAGCACTATGCCGAGGGCGATCCCACCAATGTCATCACCCAGCCCATGCCCTGGGACCCGATGATTGACTACAAATTTATGAAGCGCAACACCGAAGACTTCATGAGTTTGTGGCGCTCCTACAAACCCACCATTGCCCGCGTGCATGGGTATGCGGCGGCGGGCGGCAGCGACATTGCCAGTTGCTGCGACTTCATTGTGATGGAGGACAAGGCGCGCATTGGCTATATGCCGGTGCGGGTTTGGGGCTGTCCCAGCCCGGCGATGTGGGTCTACCGCCTGGGCGCGATGCGCGCCAAACGCATGATGTTGACGGGCGATTTGATCGACGGCAAGCAGGCTTTTGAATGGGGCTTGGCAACCGAAGTGGCGCCGCTTGCCAAGCTCGATGCCGTAGTGCAGCAGTTGGCCGAGCGCATGGCTGGGGTGCCAAAAAACCAGTTGATGATGAACAAGCTGGTGATCAACCAGGCTATCGACGCCATGGGCCTGGAGCAGACGCAAATGTTTGCCAATGTGTTTGACGGCATTACCCGCCATTCGCCGGAGGGCATGTGGTTTAAGCGCTACGCCCAGACCTATGGTTTCCCGGCGGCGGTGGAGTGGCGTGACAGCGGGCGACCCTTGCCGGAACCGGGTCCCGGTGATTTTGGCGACGCATTCATGGAGCCGCCCGCACCCGATGCCCGGTCTTTGTGGTCTCGCGATGTCAGTGGCAAACGGGTGGCGAAGTCCGCAAAGAAGGATAAACCCAAGGCCAAGGAAAAGTCTAAACGCAAGTCTGCTAAGGGCGGCTAGCGATT